>NZ_DAMALV010000080.1:0-1009 GCF_032069585.1 Moraxella sp. CTOTU48268 | reverse complement strand
GCAAACAGGCAGTTGAATTGGGCTTAGCCAACCAAGCTTTTGCTAGTAGCGATGAGGTATAGTTAAAGAAATATAGAAGTGCTACAATAACAAAATGGCATACTCAACCGACTACCGACAAATGATACTGGACAAGCACAAAGCAGGAAGAAGCATTCGTAGCCTTGCCCAAGAATTTAATATCAGCACACGCACTTTACAAAACTGGAAAAAACAACCAGAACGTAAAGTGGTTAAAACTCGTAAAGGCAAAATCGACATGGCTTTACTCAAGCAAGATGTCGAAAAATACCCTGATAGCTACCAACGAGAGCGAGCCGTACGTTTCAACTGCACTCAAAGAGCAATTGGGATAGCCTTAAAGCGGCTTAAAATCACTCAAAAAAAAGATACTTAAACACCCACAGGCAGATGAAATAAAACGTCAAGTGTTTATCGAGCAACTGGCAGACTATCAAAGCAGCAACCGACCTATTATCTACCTTGATGAATGTGGCTTTAAAACTAGTAGCTATCGCCCTTATGCTTATGCACCAAGGGGACAAAAATGCTTTGATAGCTACAACTGGCAGCTAAAAAGTACCACCAATGCGATTGGGGCTATTCATGGTAATCAGCTGTTTGCTGTAGGGCTATACGATTTTAATATTAACGCTGATGTCTTTTATCATTGGACAAAAAATCTGTTATTACCTGCATTGTCACCACATAGCTTGATTGTAATGGATAACGCTAGATTTCACATTCGAGAAGATATTAAAAATCTTATCGAGCAAGCAGGTCATACAATTCTTTGGTTGCCGCCTTACAGTCCTGACCTCAATCCCATTGAACATATTTGGGCTTGGGTTAAAAGGTTAAGACAAGATTGGCGACTTGATGATATCGATAAGCTATTCTTCTACTTTATGTGGATTTGTGGTAGTTTTTAATTTCTTTTACTATAGAATAGCGCGTTGTTGCCCTGTGGCGATTTTTGATATAAATATGCGAGATTAGAATATTCTGA
>NZ_DAMALV010000079.1:0-1066 GCF_032069585.1 Moraxella sp. CTOTU48268 | reverse complement strand
ACAGCCAAACTCCCGATGCGACCATTCATCGCATTGGTCACCGGGATTTGTCTAGGCTCGGCTTTTTCAACCGTCAACCCTAAATCGGCAATCAACTGATCATCATGATTGGTGGTAGCATTATCGGTGGTCAATAAACGATTCCCATAGAAGAAAGAATTGGCACCTGCCATAAATAGCATGGCTTGCTCTGCATCGGTTAGGCCTTCACGACCTGCGGCAATACGCACATAGCTAGTTGGGCAAGCAAGGCGCGTGACAGCAATGGTGCGAATCCACTCAAGCACAGGCAAGCGCGTGCCTTGCAGCTGATCTGCAATCGGCGTGCCTTCAATGGGTACTAGCATATTGATTGGGACTGATTCAGGGGGTTTTGGCAAATTAGCCAGTTCTGTGAGTAGATTGATGCGGTCATCACGACTTTCACCCATGCCGATGATACCACCTGAGCAAATATTAATACCCGCTTGACGCACATGGTCAAGGGTAGTTAGACGGTCATCATAACTACGGGTGGAGACGATATGGTTATAGTACTCGCGTGAGGTATCAAGGTTATGGTTGTAGTAATCCAGTCCCGCTTCGGCAAGTACTTGTGCTTGGTTACCCGATAACATGCCAAGCGTCATGCAAGTTTCTAACCCCAATGCTTTGACTTCTTTAATCAGCTCAACCACATAGGGCATATCTCTATCGTTTGGGTGCTTCCATGCTGCACCCATACAAAAACGGCTAGAGCCAGCTGCTTTGGCTTTTTTGGCCTCGATAATCGCTTTTTGTACTTCGATTTTCTTTTCGGGTTGTAAGTCGGTGCTATGATGTCCTGACTGTGAGCAATAGCCGCAATCTTCAGGACAATTGCCTGTTTTTATTGATAGCAGGGTACTAACTTGTACCGCATTGGGTGGAAAGTGTTCGCGAAGTTTGTTTTGCGCTAGCAACAGTAAATCCATCAAAGGTAATTCAAACCAAGCTTGGATTTGCTCGCGAGTTGGGCGGCTTTGGGTGGTCATTGTGGTGCCAATCGGTTGTTGTGATTGTTGAATTGCTAATAAGTCTGCCATGA
>NZ_DAMALV010000078.1:0-1353 GCF_032069585.1 Moraxella sp. CTOTU48268 | reverse complement strand
AGCAGATAATCTTAACCAACTTTATTTACCCTTTTGTCTTGCCTATGATGATAGCTATGACTATAGCGAAAGTGTTAAAGCTTTTCTTGGTTCAACCAAGGCGATAGTGGGTGAATTTTTTCCTGATGATGTACTCTGGGATCAGCAAATGGCATGTGAATTTTTAATCATGCTTAATGCCTATCGAGAAAGGGTGTTAACAAGTATTAATTTTCAACAACTTCAAGAGATGGAGAATCAACGTCAATTGGTCAAGTATGTTAGTCAGTTAACAAATCATTACTCGCGCCTGTTATTTGTTCGTATAGATTTAAGCTATCTCGCAGACCAGCTAGAGAATGTAACGTTAGATGATTTCTATGAGCATGTAACTAAGTTACGTGAATTGATATCCAATAAACAAACCTGCTTTGAGCATTTACAAGGCTATGCATGGGCATTAGAGCAAGGTGTCGATAAAAGCCTACACTGTCATTTATTGTTGATGTTTAACGGTGCGAAACGTCAAAATGATGTGTTCATCGGTATGGAAGTTGAAAAAAAATGGCTAAGCATTACAGATAACACTGGCAATTGTTACAATTGTAATAATCAAGAATATAAAGAAGATTTTCAAAAACGCAATTTGCTTGGGATTGGTATGATCCATCGAAATAATCCATTAGAAGTAAAAAATGCCATTCGAGTAGCTCGTTATTTAGTCAAACCAGAGAAGGTTAACCAACATCCAGTAGTTAAGTTACCGAATATGCGTACCTTTGGTAGAGGACAATTTAATGTAGCATGGCGACGTGGAATTGAGAGTCATAGCTAAATATTTTCAAATACATACTACTTTATTGAATAAGCCAATCTTTGTGTTTGGCTCTATCACTAGGCTTACTTCGGTAAGCCTTTTTTATGCCCTAAATTTAACACTATGGAGAAATATACATGAAAACCCTATGTCCCAAATGCTTTAGTTGTCACGTTGTCCCTGTGACAACCGCAAACCCGAATTTCCCACAATCACTTGAACCAACGCTACTATCGCCTGCGGTGTTAGCAAGCGTGGGCGCAAGTGTCTGTAAACAATTGGTCATGCCACCAAGCTTAGGCATGGTTATTGGTACTGTAGTAGGTATTGCGTTAAGCAATCTAGGCAATCGTCAAACCGCCTGTCACAGTTACTACTGCCGTCACTGCAACCAAGTGTTTGACACGAATAACTGTCATTTTAATCAACCCGAAATGAACGAATCCTGTCCATCCTCTCTCGTATCATCAAACTAACTCAATCTATCTAACATAAGGAGAACATCTCATGGCACACGAAGTACAAACAATGGCATATATTGGCGAAACCCCTTGGCA
>NZ_DAMALV010000077.1:0-2182 GCF_032069585.1 Moraxella sp. CTOTU48268 | reverse complement strand
CCCAATTCTATCTTAATTTTGTGATTATTTGGTCTAGACATTGGGGAGTACCTTATAGACCTGCTTTTAATAAAAAGGATTTAAGGATTTTTTCCACGCATTGCATAAAAGCGTATTTTACCTGTCCCAAATTTTGATTATTTATCTCAAGATGATTTTTTATACTTCTAAGATCAGCTCTAATAGATTCAGCGAAAATCAAATAAGAATTCCAATGATTTAGAATTTGAAAAGATTCTAAAGCTTTGGAATACAAGTCAATGATTAATTCAAGCTCGTCATCAGTTAATCTCTCTATCATAAAAGGCGTGATTTCTTTACACATCCGTAAGATATTTGTTTGATTCTGACCTCCTTTGATATTCAAGTTTTTTTCTATGAAGAACTCACATTTTCCATAGAAATTAGGAACGCTAAATCTCCATAAATCACCTTGTAAATTGATAATCACCATGCCTAAATCAAGATTAGTTCTTCTTGCATTTTGATATTTACTTCGACACCATTTATCTAAACATTCAACAATGAAGTTTCCCAATTCATTATCATTTAATGGAGAATTAACAACTATTGGTAAGGGAATAGTGGGAAAAACATTACCTAATCTAGAATGGATATATATGTATCTTTGATATACAGCAATTCTTTTATCAATAGCTTCTTTATCAAACTTCTCAATTAAATTGTTTAATTCAGCTTCAAACCTTTTAGGAATCATTCTTCATCTCACAAACTGTATTGGCACGTTTGACAGTACACTTTTTAAAATTATTTGAAAATCATATCGGGATTGTGTTGGTTAATTTGTTTATAGTAAATGAAATTCGGCCATTAAGCGATATTATGACTTATTCAACTAGCATCAATATAACGCACAATTCTCAAGCCAACACAGCGGTATTACTGGGTTTGCTCTCTGTTTTTGCCTTTTCTTTAACGCTGCCTTTTAGCAAAATTGCTGTGCAAGTCTTAACAGGTCTAGAAGTAGGTTTACTGCGTTCGTTAATTGGCGGTGTTATGGCAATGATTATCTTATTGATCAAACATTGTGCTCTGCCAAACCGCCAGCAAGTCATTCGTTTATATCTTGGTTCACTGGGCATTATTTACGGTTTTCCGATATTCTCTAGCCTTGCTATGAAGTCGGTACCTGTGAGTCATGGGGCGATTGTACTAGCGATTTTACCGTTATCGACTGCCGTTTTTGGGGTATGGCTTAGTAAAAAGATAATGCCTCTAGCCTTTTGGATTTGGTCGATTGTTGGGGCGCTATTGGTCATAGGCTACGTGGTAATGACTAAAGATTTACAGAGTTTAGTATTAGGCGATATCTACTTAGCCTTGGCAGTGATATTAGCAGGGTTTGGCTATGCCCAAAGTGGTCAGCTATCACAAAGCATGCCTGGGTGGCAGGTAATTTGCTGGATGTTAGTACTCAACTTTCCAATTATTTTAGGACTGTCCTTGGCTTTCGTAGATTTTTCTCATATTAATATGATGAAAGCTAGCCATATGGGTGCCTTATTGTTTTTGGCCAGCGTGAGCGGACTATTCGGTTTTTTTAGTTGGAATAAAGCATTAGCTATGGGTGGTATCGCTACAATTAGTCAGTTACAGCTATTACAAACATTTTTAACATATGGTGTGGCGGTTTTATTTATGGGTGAGCGGTGGAGTTGGCTAAGTTTAATCATTTGTCTCTTAGTTGTGGCAACGGTTTATCAAACCCAAAAGACGGCTAGGCAAGTGTCTTAGCCATAACAACGTCTACACTAGCTTATAAAGCGATTACTTGACCCATTAGTAATCGCATGTTTTTATTGAGCCAACATCCATGTTATCGCTGCATCGATATGCAGAAGTGTGGTGTCAAACACCGGTAGTGGGCTGTTTTCTTCATTGATAAGCAGTCCGATTTCAGTACACCCCAAAATTACGGCTTGTGCACCCTGCGCTTTGAGTGTCTCAATGATTCGAATATATTGCTCGGCAGAGCTCCGTTTAATGTTGTTTAAACACAACTCATCATAAATAATGTGGTGCACGATTTGCTGATCAGATTCGTTAGGAATAATCGTTTGGATACCATATTTGGCTAAAGTTGTTTGGTAAAAGCCATCCGTCATACTAAAACTAGTCCCTAACAATCCTACTTTGTCCAAGCCTTGTTTAGCAATGGCTT
>NZ_DAMALV010000076.1:0-2288 GCF_032069585.1 Moraxella sp. CTOTU48268 | reverse complement strand
GTTTTTAGGGAGTTTTGATTTTCGCGGTGAGCGCATTGATACCAAAAGCAAGTTATTCTCTGGCGGTGAGCGGGCAAGACTCACCCTTGCGCTAATCGTATGGCAGCGTCCCAATGTTTTGGTATTAGATGAGCCGACCAACCACCTAGATTTGGAGATGCGGCAAGCATTGAGTATGGCTTTGCAAGAATTTGAAGGGGCGGTCATTCTGGTGTCACATGACCGAGAAATGATAGCGAATGTTTGCGATGAGCTATATTTGGTGCATGATGGTCAATGTAACATCTTTGACAATGACATCGCTTATTATAGTCAGTGGTTATCACAGACCCGTAAACAGCAAGCCAAACAAGCGAGCGATAATAAAAAGCTCGAAGACAAAAAATTAGCTGACCACAAAATAGATGTTTCACGTGAAACGTCTAACGTGCCCAATGCGTTATCCAAAGAAGAACAACGCAAAAAATCCGCTGAACAGCGTAAACTCACCGCGCCCATCCGTAAAAAAATTGAAAATGAAGAAAAACAACTAGAAAAATTCATGGCGCAGGTGGGTGAGATCGAAGAAAAGCTGGGTGATGCAGGTCTGTATGATGATAGCCAAAAAGCCGAATTACTGAAGCTACTCGATGAACAAACCATTCTAAAAGGACAAATTGAAGAAGTCGAAGAGCAAGTAATGAATTTGATGATGGCACTTGAAGAGATGGAAAATAATTTTAACTAGCCAATAAAAAAGACAGCCTAGACTGTCTTTTTTTATTTAATCAAACATTATTTTGCATCAGCAAAATATTTTTGTAAGTCATCATTACCACCGATGTGTTTGCCACCGATAAACACCTGTGGGGTAGTTTCACGACCAGTAATGGCTCGTACTGAGGTAATACTGGCGTCTTTACCAAGTACGATTTCTTCAAACTCGAAACCCTTTTGTGTTAACGTTTCTTTGGCTTTGGCACAATGTGGGCAACCAGGCTTGGTAAAAATTGAGACAGAAGGTTTGTCTTGCCAGTTTGGGTCAATATATTTAATCATGGTATCGGCATCTGATACTTCGTATGGGTCATCACTGCCGCTGTCTTGGGGTTCGTCAAAGATTTTGACGATTTTGCCATCATCGACCAGCATCGAATAACGCCATGAACGTTTACCAAACCCAATTGCTGAGTCATCAATTAAGCGTCCCATCGCTTCCGCAAACTCACCGTTACCATCTGGGATCACTGTCACATTGCTACAGTCCTGGTCTTTTGCCCAAGCATTCATAACAAAGGTATCGTTGACCGAGACACACACGATGTCATCAACGCCTAGTTTGGCAAATTCAGTTGCCAATTCATTGTAGCGGGGTAAATGCAGTGATGAACACGTTGGTGTAAATGCTCCTGGTAAAGCGAACAATACTACTTTTTTGCCTTTAAATAATTCGTCCGTGGTAACATCCACCCATTTGCCTTGCTGTTGGGTATGAAAAGTCACGCTTGGCACTTGTTTGCCAATCATATCGCTAAACGCCATGTCCTACTCCTTATTATCGTAAATTGTTATACTACATTTTTTAGTAAATGACCTATTTGCTTACTCATTATACAAACAAATAAGGTAAAAAACTGTAATCAGCGTTATTAAAAAGTTAATTATTTTAATAAGTATTTTAAATCATTATTTAATTTATGATTTATTTTATATGATTAACTGTGGTGATAACACTGCGTCAATTGTTAAAAACTGACAAAATCAGTTATGATAGGGCAGATTTTTTAGATTTTATTCAACAAATTTGATAAGGAAAACCTCATGCCATCATTTGACGTGGTTTCAGAATTACAGTTATTTGAAGTTAAACATGCCGTACAAAATACCGAGAAAGAAATCGCCACCCGTTTTGACTTTAAAGGCAGCGACATTAAAGTCGAACTCAATGAGAAAGACAAAAAAATCACCATCACCGCAGACAACGAGTTGCAGATGGAAAACGTGTATGCCATGCTTGAGAAAAACATGATAAAACGTGGGGTAGATTTGCAGTCGCTCGACCCACAGGATAATCAAGGCTCGGGCAAACAAATGAAAAAGGTAGTCAATCTCAAAGATGGACTTGATGGTGATACCGCCAAAAAAATCAGCAAGGCATTAAAAGAGTCGGATTTGAAAGTATCGGCAGCGATTCAAGGCGATAAAGTACGGGTCAATGATAAGAAAAAAGATACGCTACAGCAAGCGATGGCGTTTTTGAAAGAAAAGCAATTTGGCGTGCCACTGCAATTTAATAATTTTAAAGACTA
>NZ_DAMALV010000075.1:0-2522 GCF_032069585.1 Moraxella sp. CTOTU48268 | reverse complement strand
CCGATGCTTTGTCTTCAAAAATTCGCTCACAGCCGATTTCTGTTAACGCATCAACTTGACGGTCAAGCAATTGTTTCCCTTCAGAAGTTGACACTCGGGCATAACCGATTAAACTCATGATAAATTTCTCACGATAAATAATATCTTGGCTATTTTATCATAATTAGATTTATTTGGCTTTATCATGAAATAAATGGAATAAAAAAGCGCCGAATTGGCGCTTATTTATAAACTCACGAAAAACAATAGGTTTTCGTGAATAAAATTTATCATAACTGAAAGTTATGAGAATTCTAAACAGTAGAAAATAAAAATTCTGCATAATAATTGATTTTCGTAATTTATCGATATCAGAAAAAAACTCAAAATTTACGCAAATGTTTACCTTGATAAAAAATTACAGGTAGGTCATTGGCAAGCCAAGCAACTCTGTCTTGCCTGTATGATTGAGCATGAAAAGCATCGGCTCATCACTTGCTTGTGCCAATTGTAGTGGTTCGTTAAAGGTGATGTATTGATAATATTTACCTTGGCTCTGTGCAATATGCTTGAACAAGATTGATTTACTGACTTGTCTGGCGTCTGTCACCATAATTGCAGGGAATTGAGTGATAAGTGTGGCTAAGATTAAATGAAGATGACGGGGGATATACATAAGGAAATCATTCTAAATTTAGTTCAATTTCATATTGCAAACAAAATTGAACTAAAAACGACTTAATAAAAAACTATAGCTGTGGCAATTTGCCACACTTTTTTATTTGGAAATAATCGCTATTTGTTGCCTAATCTTATATACTATCATACACGTTTTTAAATGGTATTGAACACAAATGATAAATAAAAAGACTAAGATAATAGCCGTTGCTAACCATAAAGGCGGCTGTGGCAAAACGACGACCGTGGTTAATCTTGCAGCAGAACTCGCTAAACTCGGTTCATCCGTGCTTGTCATTGATCTTGACCCACAAGCCAACGCTAGCCTACACATCGGAAAAGAACACCCTAGTGAAGTCAGTGTGACTATTGCAGAATTACTGTTGTCAGAGCCCGAGAAGTTACCCCTTGCGATTCATGAAGATACTTATCTTGAAGGGGTATCTTTAATTTACGGTTCTTTAGCACTGGGCATGACAGAAGATAAGCTAAAAGAAGACACACCGCGTCCTTCTGAAGAGTTGCGTGACAAAATATCACCACTTATAGGTTTGTATGATGTTATTTTGATTGATTGTCCACCCAGTCTTAAACTTTTGACCAGTAATGCTTTAGCAGCTGCGACCGATTTAATTATACCGATAGAATCGGGATCACAGTACGGTATGTATGGCGTGACTGACTTAACACGTCATCTACAAAAGATTCATCGCATAAATCCTAATCTGAACTTACTGGGTGCATTACTGATTCGTCATGATGAACGTCAAACCGTCTGTAAACTGATTGAAAGCTCAGCCAAAGAACAAATTGGAAAGCTCATTCCAGTTAAGATTCCAACCAGTACCAAAATTAACCAAGCTGCCATGGCGCAGACCAGCATTCAGAAAATCGACCGTTCATCCAAAGTCGCCCGCGAATTTCGTAAATTAGCGGTTTGGGTAGCAAATGAGTTATACCTCAAAACAGATAATTCTGATGTAGAACTCGAGGCTACTGAAGGAGTTGATGATGAGTAAAGATATAAAAACATTATTGGCTCAAAAATTAGCTGATAACAACGCCCGTCATGCCAATGCCAACCAATCGACCTATTTAGATGTCGGTAATGAGTTAAAACGATTACCACTTGATAAAATCAAGTCTAATCCTTTTCAGCCTAGAACAGTATTTGATGAAGCAGAAATCGCCAATCTTGCAGAATCTATCAAAGAAATGGGACTGCTGCAACCCATTACCGTACGAGAAACAGGCTTAGGCGATTATGAGCTGATTGCAGGGGAACGCCGTTTTAAAGCTCACGAACTTCTTGGCAAAACCCATATCGATGCGATTGTATCACGAGCAAGCGATAGCGAGATTGCCATTTTAGCACTCGCCGAAAATGCCAGTCGTGAAGATTTGTGCGATTATGAAATCGCTCAAGCACTGCGTAATATCGAGAAACATTTTCCCAATAAATCTCGTCTTGCCGAAGCTGTCGGTCTTGACCGCAAGGAAATGTACCGCTATCTTGCCTATCACGACTTACCAACATCATTTTTGGATAAAGTCGCTACCAAGCCAAAATTATTATCCCGCTCGGCAGCGTATGACATCAAGCAGGTATTGAATCAATTCAAGTTTTCTGAACAACAAACTGATGAAGTTCTAAGTCGTGTTTGGGAGTTACTAGAGTTAGGTAAGTTGGATCAAGGCAGAATTGCAGAATTTATTCAAAGCGAGTCTTTAAAAGAACTTAAATCACAAATTTATTATCCACCAGTTGCCGCACCTGACATCAAACCGATTTTATCAGGAGGTAAACACATTGGAAAATTTCATCATAAAGGCAAAAAGTATGTGGTCGAAATCAATGCCAAAGA
>NZ_DAMALV010000074.1:0-2642 GCF_032069585.1 Moraxella sp. CTOTU48268 | reverse complement strand
ACCGACCGTGAGGGTGCTAAAACGTTACTTCGTCAACATGCTAAACGCTTAAGCCACGTAAAAAATGTGATGGTTGATAGCGGTTATCGAGGTGAGGCATTTGCTAATAGTGTTAAATCTATTTTAGGCGAAACCGTTACCACAGAAGTTGCCAAAAGAGATGAACTGCAGAGGTTTAAAGTCATACCAAAGCGATGAGTTGTAGAACGTTCGTTTGCTTGGCTTGAGAAAAATAGACGCTCGTGGCAGACCAAGTGGGGTAATTCACCATTCCGATAAAGGTAGTCAGTATCCATCGATTAAATACGGTGAACGGCTTAAACAATCGGGACTTGCTGCCTCAGTCGGTACGACTGGCGACTCCACTTCGGGCATAGCCCTACGTCTTGCACTCGGGTGAAGCAGTGCAAGACGTAGGGCTATGCTCGTAGTGGATACGGAGAATATCTACTATTGTTCATTAATTCCGTCAGGCTATGCTACCTGACTCAAGTAAACCTGTCTCAGATAAAACCATGAAGGTTCAGTTCGAACCTTACAAGCTTGGGAGCAAGGGAAACGCTATCCATCAAAGGCGGCTAGCGTTCTGCTGAAAATTGCAAAAGTTGAACCCCAAGTGCTACTGTGCGTTGCTCATTAAAAACTTTCGCTGTTAAGAATGGTTAGCATTTGTTTGATTGACAATTTGCTATACAAGAATGGGGGGCTAATAAAAGCCCTTGTTGTTTACCCAAAATAAATTGTCTAAAAAACCACCATTTTTTAGACAATTTAACCATTATTATTCCTAAAAATACTCGACTAAATACCTTAGCCTACTATCTTCTCCAAATTCTGGGATGACCCAAAGTAAACCTTTTGAAGCATATGCCTAAAATAATCAAGAGTTACAGATACTTATCAAACCAACCAATCAATTTTTCGGGATGAGCCCCAAAGTGATTGTAAGCATAGAAACGCTGATTCGATTCTTCAATCCATACTAATTCTTTAGTTTCTGCACCTATAGCATCAAAAATTTCTTGACCATCTTTTTCAGCATAAATTAAGAAATCTCGTCTAAGCTGCGCCATCATCGTTGGTACTTTGACTGCATGCCCGTATAGACGTGGCGTTTCTTCATCGACATTAAAACCTGTCAATTCACGCAGACGCTCGTTAAACTCTGCCACGGTTTCTTCTGGGTCAGCCTTGACCATTTCAGCGGCTTTTTCGATAAAGGTACGACCCGATACTACATTTAATAATACCAAAGCTTTGACATCTTTGAAAACATCAGGTTGTTTTGCCATGGCGATAATGGTTGAGTTACCGCCCATGCAGCGGCTAAACAAACCCAAATCCATTTTACTAAGTACAGGGTGCGACTGGACGAATTTGACCGAACCAATCACATCACGGTATTCTAATAAGCCCAGTCCACTGGTAACACCATTGGCGTCCCCACTTAAACCACAATTACGCAAATCATAAGTCAAAATGTTGTAGCCTGCGTCATGTAAGTGTTTAAGCTCTGGCAAGAAATTGACTTCAAAACCGCCAAACATGGTGTTATACGGTGGCAAATGCCCTGGAAAGCCATAACGGTTACAGGTCATAGGATGATTAACAATCAGCAGTTTGTTGGAATCAGCAGGAATAAACCAGGCTTCAAGCGGTACACCGTCGTCCGACGGAAAATACATCTCTTCATAGTCCATGCCATACTCGTCTGGACGACGCAGCACAGGAGTACGCACGCCTGTTTTAAAAAGTTGGGCGTAAGATTCGATAACAGGGTGAAGTTTATTGACGACCGCAGAAACAGTGGCTTGTGCCGCATTGCCTGCAACTTTAAGTGGATCAACATCATGTTGACCGATATTTTCTGGATTTGGGTTGTCAACCGGTTTTTTGCCAAGTAAGCTCATATTGCTCTCGCTTTTTTATGTAGAGTAGTAAACGTTATGGTCATTATAACAACACTTAATAAAATATTTTTGCCTAAAACAACGAATTCATTGCCTAATATAACTTTTAATAAATTTTTTCTAAAATTAATCTTATAATAGTATTATCAAAAAATATTATGAAAAACATATGATAGAAACTTTAAAGAATCTAGCCAATTTAGCCAAAAAAATTGCCCAAAACAACGGCATAACCCCAACAAAATTGTCCAGCGTAGAAATTTTTCGCTTTGACAGTATTCATACACCACCGATTTATAGCGTGTATCCGTTAAGCCTTACTTTAACGGTATCTGGGGCAAAACGCATGATTTGTGGCGAGCAAATCCTTGAATATGGGGCAGGATTTTCCGCTGTGGTGGCACTTGATATGCCAATTACTACCCAAATCATGCAGGCGACAGCAAGCGAGCCTTATCTGTGCGTACATATCGCCCTTGATGCGGATAAGTTGTTGGCTTTATTGCCGAAAAATGCAATAAATTGTGCTGATGATTTGAGCGAGATTCGCGCCTTGTCTGTGGTCAAGACAGGAGATGACTTGATTGATGCAGTGTGGCGGCTGCTCAAATTGAATGATGACAAATTAAAAGATGAATTGTTGCCACTCATCATGCAAGAAATCATGCTTCGCCTACTGTATGATCAACACGGTGCAAGCTTACAAAAACTACTGTCGCAAGACAGCGCCGA
>NZ_DAMALV010000073.1:0-2851 GCF_032069585.1 Moraxella sp. CTOTU48268 | reverse complement strand
TTATTTAAGTCAACAATTAAACTATAGCCCATGGCTAGTAGATGCTTTTAACAAATCAATCCAAGCTTGCCTTGCTGGATGATGCCGTATGCGATGATTCCAAATAAAATAACTATGAATAGGCAATAGATCGTTAAAACAATAACATTGTAAGTTTCCTATCCCTTTAAACTGCTCGTATACAGCTTTTGGTAATAAAGTAATACCAGCGCCCGCACTCACACAGGCTAAAATCGTCGCGTAGCTAGCAATGCTAGTTATTTGTACCTCAACTTGATGTAAGCTTAGCCAATGCGTTAAAGCAGCACGATAAGGGCAACCTACTGGCCACATAAAGATTGGTTGACGTAGTAAATCATGAGCACAGCCCACCCTACCCAACGACGCATGGGCAACCACCACCAAGGCTTCTTGGTAAATCTCTAAAAAATTAATATCAGGTTGATCAGGCTTAACCGCGATGATGGCGCCATCTAACTGTAAATCACTCACCGCTTTGATCAGCATTTGCCAAGTACCTGTACTAAAATCAATATCGACGGATGGGTAACGATCATGGTAGTCAGCTAATAGCTTTGGCAGTCTCGCCGTTGCAAACGATTCTATCGCACCAATTTTTAATGTCCCGGTAGGACTAGCGGTAGGGCCAAGCGCATGACACGCTTCGTCACACAAGCCTAGAATCTGATCAACGTAGCTTAAAAAGGTAATGCCATCTGGGCTAATGACTAACCCCCTACCATGGCGAATAAATAATTGGGTACCAAGCTCATCCTCAAGCTGTTTAAGACGCGTCGTGATGTTTGAAGGCACGCAATGTAACCGCTCAGAGGCTTTTACAATACTGCCTGTTTGTGCCACTGCTTTAAACATTTTTAGCTGTGATAATTCCATCGATCTATTCACTTTTACTGAATGACCAACTCAATATAAGTCATTTGTATTCATCATTCAATTACCGTAATTTAGGCGCTAAGCCTGATAGCAGGTATTTTTTGTGGTTTTAATAAAAATGGGTAATGGAAATGATAGATGCAACCATGGTAGTACTAGGTGGGTTTGCCTTTTGTGCAGGCCTTATTGATGCCAGTGTCGGTGGCGGTGGTCTCGTTCAAATTCCTGCTTTATTAAATGCCCTACCCCATCAAAGCATTGCCACCATTTTAGGCACTAATAAATTAGCCGTTTGGGCCGGTACTGCCAGTGCCATTGGTAGATATATCCCTAATATTGCGTTTAAGTGGCAACTTTTACTCCCTACGCTACTGTCAGCTTTTGTTTTTGCATTTTTAGGGGCTTGCATAATCGATCAGGTGCCACAGACCCTCCTGCGCTATGGGGTGTTTGTGCTATTGATCGTTATGGCGATTTATACGTTTATGAATAAGACGTTAGGCGCCGAGCAGACTAAAGTGTCATGGGGCTTAAAGCAAATTGTATTGGGCATTTTATTTGGCGGATTGATTGGCTTTTACGATGGTATTTTTGGGGCGGGTAGTGGCAGTTTGTTGCTATTTATCTTTGTGAAAGTCTTTGGATTTAATTTTGTGCAAGCGTCTGCTTATACAAAGGTAGTAAATTTAGCGACGTTTACCTCAGCATTGATATTTTTTATCCCGTCAGGACATGTTTTATGGCATATCAGTGGGTTAGTGGCGCTATGTAATGTAAGCGGATCTATCGTTGGGGTTCATTTGGCGCTTAGATATGGTAATGGATTTATCCGATGGTTTTTTTTAATACTTTTGATGGTATTAATCACCCGTATGGCACTGACGCTGTTTTAATTGTCAATTGCTCAAAATGTCTTTGTAATGCACAGTTTTTAAATCATTGTAAGCGCTACAACTGCGACGATCCTTTAATCACAAGCATTATTGTAATAAATACTTTGTCATTCGCTATCTAGTAAATCGGTTTCAACACCACCCTAAACAACCTACATGCAAACTAAGCTAAGCGAAACACGCGCTAAGATTAAATACTATTTAAAGTAAAGCGACACAAAATGTCGTATAGTATGAATGGCTGTATTGGTATATTGCACAATTCATCGGATAATAAATTGCCATTAAAAATTTGATAGGATTTCAATCTATGAATTCAGCACAAGAACAAACAATCACTACATTAGATAGCAAGACTCAGGATATGATTGTTAAATTGACACCGTTTAGTGAAGCACGTTTATTAGAGTCTCTTGTCACCAAACAGCACTTTGTGTTAATTGCCGCGCGTAATGTTGATGAGCTTTCAGACGATGACGGCAACTTGATTGCCAGTCAAATCCGCAGTTATACCCCTGAACGGATTGCACAGATTTTTGATAAGATTGGTGGGGTGCAAACGCCTTTTTATACTACGCCATTAATTACGGATGTAATACCAGTTTACACCTTTGAGCAAATCCTATCAAAAGCAGTCTGGAGTTGTATGTTCACCTTTGATGAGGTAGAGTTTGATGGAATCATCCAACAGATCGGTCAGATAGCCAAGCTTATCAATGTTCATAGTGCAGCAGATGCTCAAGCATTTATTACTACGATGCAAAATGCTGGGTTTAAAACCAAGTGTTCGTTCGCGCTTGATATTGGTACCACGTATTCTGGTAAAAACCCTGAATCAAAGTGCTTTAAATGGCGAGTAGATATTTTCCCATCAGGGCAAGCGGTTTTCGTGGTAGCGCTATTTGATAAGCTAGAAAATGAAAATTTATATGAAGTCCAGCTATCGGTTAGTTTTGAGAAATTAATCAATGTGGTGTTAGGGTGTCGTTAATCTGTCTCTGATAAAACCATGACGGTTCAAATTCAAGTCTATTCTATGACTACTACTGAAAAAATATTAAGAC
>NZ_DAMALV010000072.1:0-2871 GCF_032069585.1 Moraxella sp. CTOTU48268 | reverse complement strand
GGCAGAGAAACTTCGCTATGCCCAACATCTGATGGCTGACCAAACCAAAAGTATTCCAGCGATTTGTAAAGAATTGGGCGATATTCCCAGTAGTACGCTGTATCACTATGTGACGGCGAAAGGGGAGTTGAAGAAAGCTGGAGTGGACTTGCTAAGTGCTGAATAGCCTTCGCATTACCTGTTTTTTTAAGCCTATAGCATTTAAATTTTAAGGTTAATCTTAAATGCATAGTCTGTTATACTACTACAATGTAGTATGTGAAATTATTTATGTTTACCATTGTCGAAACGCCTTTGTATATAAAAATGGTTGATAACCTATTAACCAAAGAAGAACAGGGCGAACTCCATACCATGATTAGCCAAAATCCTGATATTGGTGATGTCGTTCCGAAAAGTGGCGGTGTTCGTAAAGTGCGTTTTGCTAGGCAAGGTGGTGGTAAAAGCGGTGGTGTTAGAGTGATTTATTATAATCGCTTAGAAAACGGTAAAATCTTTATGCTATTGGTTTATGCCAAGGCGAAAACCGAAAATATTCCTGCGCATATACTAAAAGACTTGGTAAAGGAGTTAGACACATGGCAATAAAAAGCATGAAAGACTTAGATACTATTAACTTGGCTAACCATGAATTTACCGGGGATGAGCTCGGGGCATTATTGCTTGAAAGTGTCCGACAAGCTAAAGCCGGGCAAGGTGTAGTACGTGAGCAACCTGTTGTTAACGAAGCCATTGAAGCCAGACAGAATGTGGGACTATCACAACGAGAATTTGCTGAGATTCTAGGTGTGTCAGTTCGAACCTTACAAGCTTGGGAGCAAGGAAAACGCTATCCATCAAAAGCGGCTAGCGTTCTGCTGAAAATCGCAAAAGTTGAACCCCAAGTGCTACTGCGCGTTGCTCATTAAAAACTTTTGCTGTTAAGAATAGTTAGCATTCGTTTGATTGACGACTTGCTATACAAGAATGGGGGCTAAAAGCCCTTATTGTTTACCCAAAATAAAATATCTAAAAAACCACCGTTTTTTGGACTATCTAACTCTTATCATTTAAAAAGACTCTCGAAAAATTTTTTAAAATATTACTCCCTGCGAATTCTGGGGTAAATGCTTTATAGTCCAAATTTTGTACTGAACAGTTTATTTAAAGCCATCAGGTAAAATATTGTCCTTATAATATTCACTTGCATAAAATGAATCAGGGTCAAGTCCACCCATTAGAAGTTCAGCTAATCTTAAATATGGCAGTCTAATTTCATTATCTGATAGCTCATCTCCGAGATTGCAAACTTTTTTGTGTAAACTTTCAAAGGCAGCCTAAAATAGCAGCGTACTAAATAACCAACAAATATCTTCTATTAATACCCCTCCACCCGATGTCCATATAGCATCACGAATTGTCGCATCGCAGGCTTCCAATTTTGAATCGGCATCGTCCATTTTTGCATTGTATTGATGAGTGCCATATAAATTGCCTTAAACACCGCATCATCATTCGGGAAAGTCTTTTTCGTGCTGGTTACCTTTCTTAAACTGGCATTCAACGATTCAATGGTATTGGTGGTATAAATCACTCTTCTGATATCCTTTGGATAATCAAAGAACGTGGTTAATCGACCCCAGTTCTCCTGCCAGGACTTAGAAATTTGTGGATGCTCACCATCCCATTTCTCTGCAAAGGCAAGTAAGTTATCTTCGGCTTCTGCTAAGGTATCTGCCCCATAGATGGTTTTAAGATCAGTGGCTATTTCCTTTCTTTGCTTATAGCTGACGTATTTAAGCGAGTTTCTGACTTGATGGACGATACATAACTGTACTTTGGTTTTGGGAAATACGGTTTCAATGGCTTCAGGAAAGCCTTTTAACCCATCACAGCAGGCAATAAAGATATCATTGACGCCACGGTTTTTTAGTTCATTCATGACAGAGAGCTAGAATTTAGCTCCCTCATTCTTGGCTATCCAAAGACCTAGCAGTTCTTTAAGCCCTTCAGTATTAATGCCTAAAGCCAGATAGACACATTTATTATGAGCAATCCCTTCTTCTCGGTTTTTAACGACAAGTCCATCTAGATAAACGACAGGATAAATTGGTTCAAGTGGGCGTTGTTGCCATTGTTTGACTTCATCCAGCACACTATCGGTGACTGTGGAGATAAAGGTGGATGAGACATCCACGCCATAGATTTCTTTTAGGTGCGCTCGGATATCACGAGTGCTCATACCTCTTGAATAGAGGGAGATGACTTTATCGTCAAAGCCGTTGAGCGTGCGTTCATGCTTTTTAACGAACTGGGGCTCAAAGCTACCGGTTCGGTCTCTAGGGACATCGAGTTCTATTTTGCCAAAGTCAGTACGGACGGTTTTTTTAGTGGTGCCATTACGGGCATTGCTATTCTTACGAGCGGGTTTGCCTGCGACCGTAGTGGCTTCGTCATCTGCTGATTGGATATTTTCTTCTTTGGCTGATGGCTGTTCGTCATCAAGCAAATCATCATCGGTGTGATGATTGATGAAGTCATCAAGCGTATCTTTCTGAGCTTTGCCTTGGTAGTCGTGTTTGGCGTAGCCCAAGTGATGGGTCATTTCAGCTTGTAAAGCCCGTTCAGCGAGTCGTTTGGTGAGTTGTTTTAAGATGCCATTTTCACCCAATATTTGTTCGGGTGTTTGATAATCTTTAAGTAATTCGTCAAGCAAAACTTCTGTCGATTCTTTCATGTAAATGTTCCTGTGTAAATCCTAGTGTTAAAATTGGGTTTACACAAAATATTTTACAGTCTCGCCCATTATTTTATCAGCTTTTTTAATCGTGAACAGGTTCTAAGGTTGATTTGCCAACATTGTATTGTCCTGCAACATCGGGCACTTTTTGC
>NZ_DAMALV010000071.1:2295-3419 GCF_032069585.1 Moraxella sp. CTOTU48268 | reverse complement strand
AAATTAACGCGCATCGATTCTCGGCGTGTCATCCATCCACGCCACCCTGAACACGTGGCAAAGACATACATACCCGAAATTTTATAATGGTTGGGCAGAAGTCCAAAGGCATGACCACCAAATGAGTGTCCAACGATAAAGGTTGGGGTTTCACCTGTGGCAATTTCATCAATCACTGCCGCCAAATCTAACCTAGCCCAATCAAGAAAACTTGCTTTAAAGCCTTTAAGCCTCGCTACCTTAGATCGAGCAATGCCCCTATAATCAAATGTCACTGTGCGATAGCCATTGTCTGCGGCAAACCTAGAAAATCTTTGGTAAAATTTTTGTGGCACACCCGTTGCCCCTGCGATCACAATCGTGGCTTTATACTCTTCAGGCTCATAGCTTGTGGCTGCCAATGCAAAGCCATCGGCTGCTACAATGGTAAAATCTCTTTGGGTGAAGTGTTCAAAAGTAGGTGTCATAAGTCACAATTCACTGGTTGATAAAATGCGTCTATAAACTAGGCATTGGCCTTAGTCATCTATTTACTTGCCTTGAAACTGGGCTGTTCGCTTCTCTCTTAAGGATGCGACACCTTCTGCAAAGTCTTGGGATAAAAACAAATCTGGTAAGTAACCAAGGACATTGGCAAAGGCAGTTTTAGGATCTTGCTCAGTCCCTTGTTTGGCAGATTGTAATAAACGTTTGACGGCTAGAGGGGCAGAATGGCTGCTAATCTGTGTGGCAATCTTAAGTGCGACGGCAAACTGCTCGCCTTTAGGTACTACTTGGCTGACCAATCCCATCGCATCTGCCGTGGCGGCATCAAAGCGATCGCCAGTGAGCAAATAAGGCATGGCTTTTTGCCAACCTGCCGTTTGTACAAAACGGATGGTTGCCCCACCAAACGGCATCAAGCCTCGTTGCACCTCCATTTGGGCAAAGCGGCTGTCATCACTGGCAATCACAATGTCGGCATTGAGCATCAGCTCGATACCCGCCGTAAAACAAAGCCCTTGTACCGCAACAACGTAAGGTTTAGTGCGTTGCATACCTGACACACCCCAAGGGTCTATACAGTCGTTCGGATAATCAAAAATACCTGATAGTACCTTGTCTTGCAGCTCAATCAAATCAAG
>NZ_DAMALV010000071.1:0-2285 GCF_032069585.1 Moraxella sp. CTOTU48268 | reverse complement strand
AGTGAAATTCTCCCCACGCGCATACAATAAGGCACAGCGTAATTCATCCCGCTGCTCATACTCAGTAAGCGCCTTTGATAGCTCTTGAATCATCAAGCTATCAAAGGCGTTATATTTTTCTGGGCGATTGAGCTCAATGAGTAACACGCTATCTTTTTGTTCTACATTCAGACGGACATAATCAGTCTGGAAACTGGCTTTATCTTGATTATTAGATGTCATCTCTGACTCCTTATATTAGTTGGCTAAAACTGGCTTACTGGCTAATTGAGCATCGATGCGTTCATAAACGGCTTGTAAGTAACTGGGGTCATCATAAATTCGCCCCAGTAAAATTGCCCCTTCATAATCCGCTACACTTTGCTTGGCAAGGGCAGACGCCTGTGCTTTAGGATAGACCTCATCAAATAACACCTGCATGGTTTGTTGCCAACGGCTTAAAAACTGCCGAGTTAATGCCAGTAGCGATGGCGA
Source organism: Moraxella sp. CTOTU48268 (assembly GCF_032069585.1). Lineage (NCBI taxonomy): Bacteria > Pseudomonadati > Pseudomonadota > Gammaproteobacteria > Moraxellales > Moraxellaceae > Moraxella > Moraxella sp. CTOTU48268. Next base: position 1,811 of record NZ_DAMALV010000071.1, on the reverse strand, counting down.
TAAATACCTTGCCTCACCGCCAATCACTGCCACCAAACAGCCCATACCGCCTTGGCTAAAAAACTTGACCGCGTGCTCATGTAGCCGTTGATAACGTATTTGGACGGTGCCTGCCTCATATACCAAACTAAATAATTTATGGTCAACCAATTGGTGCACATAGCTGAGCATATCTGCTACTAAGCTTTCTTTGTCTTGATATTCGTAATAAAACGCCCCTTTGGTCAAATCACAGGCACTTGCCAACATCGCCATACTGGTACCTTGATAGCCATGTTGTTTAAAAACAGGCATACAATACTGTAACAGCTGCTCTCGGCTGAGTTTTTGTGGTCGCATGGTTCGCTATACCCCATTTTTTAAAGTAAATGATCTCGCCACTTGTAGATAACGCACGACATACACCAATAGCCCAATCGCCGCAAGTGCCTCTAACCAAATAAACGCATGAATCTTAAGGCTAATGTGCTCACTGGGGATGAGATAGTGACCCAATACCAATAAACTCATTAGGCAATACAGCACCATACTCACCAAGCCCCAATACAAGCGCTGATGTTTAATCAGCCAAAGTGCCAAAAGGGCAAATGGGGTCATCACAAACCAAAATGCATCCACCAACGTGGGATTGAGCCAGGTAGGTTCGGGATAATGCTCAAAAAACAAAATATTGTCCACATAGTGCAAAATCGTGGTGGAAATATTAAACCATACCAACCATTTTAAGGTGGCAAATGTCTGATGTGGATAGTTAGGCGGCTTATTGGGCATGGCGATTTTCTTAAGTATAAATTGAAATTGGTACTGCAGTAGAAACGTTGATTTCTAATTTAAACGATTGTTTAAAAACAATCAAGAAAATTCTCCCAGTATTTTTCTAGTATGCAACTAACCAATAAGAACTATTGCGCCCTTAAAAATAATGAATATTAGCTACTTTCTGTTATTGAACGAAAAATGGGAGGGCGGGTGCGTACAGCCTAAAATTACTTGGCATAATTTCTTAGCGTACTATTTTCTCATACTGCTGCGCTGACCCCATTAAACGCATTGGACACAAAAAAGTCACGAACATCATTATACATACTTACCAGTTGGTATGTATAATAGCATTTTTGATATTGGTGATTTTTATTAACCCATTGCTTTCTTATGCAGCCCTGTTTTTTGCCATTGTAATCGAAGTTATCGGTACCATGTTTTTAGGCAAGTCTGAGCATTTCACGCGTCTTATGCCGACGCTCACCTGTGCGGTATTTTATGCAGGGTCGTTTTATATGCTCGCTCAACGAATTAAGGTAAAATTAAGAGGATTGACCCCTGTACAATACAGAAATCAGTCCTTGTTATCCGCTTAATTTTCTGTCCAACTTTCGGGGTGGGCAGTTCAGAACAGCGGTTTTTATTTCCAACAATAACAAGTCCATTGATAAAATTACTTGAAGTTTAACAAAATAGCATGGTAAAAGGATTTACCTTTTCAAACATTTTATGGTAAAAATTGATGAATTCAATTTAAGTATTCTTTTAATTAGCTTGTAGTTGTTTACTATCCTGTAGCGGAGTATTACCAAACGCCCTGACGTACTCACGGCTAAACTGACTGGCACTTTCATAGCCGACCAGGCTTGCCACTTGAGCCACATTTTGGTTTTTAACGAGCAATAACCGAGCCTGCTGTAAGCGTAATTGTTTTTGGTATTGTAGTGGGCTAAACCCTGTTACCGCTTTAAAATGCTGGCGGAAGGCTGTTGTTCCCATCGCCACACTGTCTGCTAGTCCTTCTATATTAATTTTATTGACAAAATTTT
>NZ_DAMALV010000070.1:0-3489 GCF_032069585.1 Moraxella sp. CTOTU48268 | reverse complement strand
GTCATTTAAATTCGAGCCTTCAATTTACCAATCTTGCTTTCATCGCTTTGTTATTAAAAAGATTGTGAACAGGTTCTTAGATCAACAGGTAAATTGTTGGATAAATTTCAAATTAATAACAAAGCTAATTTATCGCCATAGGTTTTTTCAAACCATCAAAAATATCCCCACTGTCGGTGATAATTTACTGTCAGCTGATATTGATTTTCATCGATACCCGCTGCTTTGAGGGCTTTTTTTAACTCCCACGTATCAAAGACGGCTTGGGAGCAATGATTGCTAAAGCCAAATTGTGCTAACACCGTCTTTGGTAATGGGATTTGACTTTTGATAGTGGTTGATTGGGTGATCATAAATTTATCCAATAGTTTGCAAACACATGGTTAGAGAGCCAATAGCCCAGCGGTAGATTGACCAAAACACCCGCTGTAAACGCAAGTACAGGTTTAATGCCCACGCTTGCCAATGCTTTAAATCGCGTTGTCATACCAATTGATAAAAACGTTAAGGTAAAAAACCAACCGCGATAGTCTTTGATAAGACCTAATGCTTGTTTATTAAAAGCTTCAGCGTTGGGTGCAATCAGTACAAATAAGGTCGTGATGATTGAGGCAATAAAAAAACCGATAATAAACTTAGGAAATCGACGCCAAATCTCTGATTTATCAATTCGCTCGTTCGTTGAAGCACGCTCCCAGACAGTGACCGATAAATAAGCTGCCAAAAATGCCCATAATCCAACAAACATATCTCGGCCTACCACTTTCATTAATGTAAAGGCTTGGGTAGCAGACTCATTACCAATCGCTTCAACCGCCGCAAAGCCAGCAGCGTCTGCAAATTCAGACGTTCCAATCCAAGCACCGGCAATCGCAGGTGGCAAATCCAATAACTTACAAGCAAATGGCAGCGCAAAAATCATAATTACCGCCCACACAATCACCAACGAAATGGACGCCGCTACATGCTCATGTTTGGCTCTACAGGCACCGCCAATGGCAATCGACGCTGACACCCCACACACCGAGCCACCTGCCCCAAGGGTCGCTGCAAATCGGTTATCAAGCTTGAACACTTTTGTTGCGACGAAATAAATGGTAGAAAAAGTCACAACCGAAACAATTAAGGCTTGCACAATGGCGGCCGGACCCGCTTTTAAAATCGTAGTGAAGGGTAAGGTTGCCCCCATTAAAATAATACCAATTTTGACATAGTATTCGGTTCTCAGCACCTCCTTTAATTTATCAGCAATTGAGGTAAAATTGCCAAGTAACAGACCAATGAACAAGGCTACTAAAGGACTTTCTAGTTGCCATGCTTTGACAGTCTTATTACTGCTTAAAATCAAAATGCCCGCCGCCATCAAAAACAATAAGATAAATTTGGCTAAAAATGGAGGTAATTTTATTTCAGGTTGCGCGGATTTGGCACCCAAAAATAGCAGTAACCCAAAACCAATCGCTAAGCTTAGCAGTCCTAGGATTGAATGGCTAACTAGGTTAAATAGCTCACTAACGTCTGACCAAGGTTTTATTTTGACATTTAAGTTAGTGATAGGTATTTGCAATATATACAAGGTGCAAATCACCACCACAATAAATAGTCCCAGCACAACCGACCAATTATCCTCATTTTTTAAAAATTTCATGACCTCACGCTCCTTTCTCCCAATATCGATTAACACTTGCATCAAATAAAAAAGACATTATTCCATGAATTATTGATTATACTTAATAACCATAACTGATATGAATATAATAAATTTTGCTAACAGGCGGTACTGTGACCGCATAATGTTTAGGTGGTTTTTACTGACTGACCTAGCGCCAATAAAAGCGCTGAGCAAAGTTTTGACTAACCTAGACAGAAAAATCAAATCAATTAAGTTTATCATTAAAAAAGCCCATTAACTTTTTAATGGGCTTTTGCTCAATAAAGGGTGGCAAAGAGTGCCAAAAGGTGTCAGTGGCTTGCCATTGTCCGATAGGCGTGCTCAATGCACCGCTAAAATTTTATCGAGCACAATTTGCTCCAGTGGCGCAGTTTTAGTCATGTTATTACGGGGATGGGGCAATAAGATTGGCAAATCCAGTCCAATTTTGCCTTGTTCAATTAAAATCACCCTGTCAGCCGTGATGACCGCTTCACTGACATCATGGGTCACTAAAATGACCGTAAATCGATGTTCTTGCCATAATTTGACCAATAGTTGCTGCATATCAAGACGGGTTAATGCATCGAGCGCCCCCAATGGCTCATCAAGCAGCAACAGCTGGGGACGATGAATAATCGCTCTAGCCAAAGCCACTCGCTGCTTTTGCCCCCCTGACAATGCCGATGGCCAATCATCAGCCCGCTCTGCCAAGCCGACTTCCGCCAACGCTTTCAACGCTTGCGCTTTCCAGTCTGGCGTTTTTAGCCCAAGCCCCACATTTTCCAGCACCGTTTTCCAAGGTAATAATCGGTCATCTTGGAACATCAGCCGCGTAGATTGTCGCCATGCCTGAGGCGACATGGCTTGATTGGCAATTGACATGGCTGTCAACTCCCCACTACTCGCCGTTTCTAACTGCGCAAGTAAACGCAGCAACGTTGATTTGCCACAGCCACTGTGCCCGACAATAGCGATAAAATCCCCACTTTGAATGTGCAAATCTAGGTTTTTAATGACTTCTCGATTGTCAAATTTTTTGACCACATTGGTTAAGCTTAAAGCCAATCCTGCTGAGGTTTTTGATGGCGTTCTGGATGACGCTGACAATGGCGTTGACATTAGTGTACTCCTTGTTGGTAAGCGGGGTGCCATTTGAGCCAAACAAACTCAAGCTTTTTGGCAATAAAATCGGCTAAAAACCCTAATAATGCATAAACCAAGATTGAAAACATAATGATATCAATCTGAAAAAACTCGCGAGCGTGCATGGCTAAATACCCAATGCCTGTGGTAGCCGAAATGGTTTCCGCCACAATCAGCGTCAGCCACATAATGCCCAATGAAAAACGCACCCCCACCAAAATACTCGGCAATGCCCCAGGTAAAATCACTTCTTTAAACAATGCCCAACCGGTTAAATCATAGCTTTTTGCCATCTCGACCAGATGTTTATCCACATTACGGACGCCGTGATAGGTATTCAAATAAATCGGAAAAAATGTGCCAACTGCCACCAAAAAAATCTTTGCCGTTTCATCAATCCCAAACCACACAATGACCAGGGGAATTAATGCCAAATGTGGGATGTTTCTCAGCATTTGAAAGGTGGTATCCAATAACGTGCGAAATACAGGCAAGGTACTGGTCAACAGCCCAAACCCCAACCCAAACAACCCGCCAATCAACAACCCAGCAAACGCTCGCAGCGCACTAATACCGAGATGCTGCCAAAGCTCACCACTTTTTATGAGTTCATAGCCCGCTTGAAGAACGGCACTGGGTGACGAAATATTTTTAAGATAATCCTCAGGCAGGAATTGAAAACTTGCTACCAG
>NZ_DAMALV010000069.1:0-3698 GCF_032069585.1 Moraxella sp. CTOTU48268 | reverse complement strand
GTTTTTCTTAACAGTTTATGGGAATGACACAGTTTTTTGAACACTACCCGGGTACTCGAGCATAGCTCTCGCCTTGCGTCGGGACGAAGCAGTGCTTCGCTTATCCCTCCTCATTGGCAAAGTACGCCGTTGCGTTTTTTAGGATTTCTCTTTCTTCTTGAGCGATTTTGATTTGCTTTTTAAGGTCTTTAATTTCATCCAATGCGGCTATAAGGTCAGGGTTATAGTTTTGTGTGCCTGTAAGTACACCGCTTTCAGCCTTTCTGTGCCAGTTCGCTAATGTGTTCATAGGTATGCCGAGTTCTTTGGCGGTTTGGGTTATATTGTTTTGATTTTCTTCGATTTTGGCGATGGCTTAGGCTTTGAAACTTTCGCTGTATTCTGTTCTTTTCTTAGTTATAGTAAACTCCTGTTTAGGTTGTCAGTTTACCAAATATTTCTTTCCGTTTTTTTCAGCATACATCCTATCTCTTCTAAGTACATATTACCCAACTTAGCTAGTCAGCTGCTTATTCTTACTAGCTAATTAATTTGTATCTCATAAACAAAGTTATCTGCTCTTCCAAATGATTCCCGATACTCAATGGGCTCTCCTCGTAGATTATTTGCCACCCTACAGACTTTTACCAAATTATCATTAATGTCATTACCCAGATTTTTGTCACGATAGCCTTTGACAAACTCCAATCTCTCAGTTGCCGAAAATACGAACTGAGCGCATTTATCATAATAAAAGGGATATAGTAGGTTGCCGAAATCCCGAACTGATACTTCTAATAACTTACTAAATTTGTCGCTAGGCAACCAAATTTTCTCACTTAAAATAACCACGTCTTCAATTAGGCGTATACGTTCAATAAATATTAGTGATTTATTCGCTTCCCTATTCAGCTTTTGGTTAATTGCCTCTGTTCCATCCACTATTTCGAGGCGTCTAACCACACCGAGAGGCACTTTTGACACACCATCATTATCTCTGAAACGAAAAAAACGTAATAAAGATGCGTGAAAATCAGGCTGTTTAAGAAAGGTTCCTTTACCTTGGTACTTAATCAAAATCCCTGCTTCTACCATTTTTTCCACTGCTTTACGAATGGTACCAACAGATACTTTGTATTGTGTCGCAAGTTCCTGTTCTGAGGGTAAAGGCTGGTCAATTTGCCATTTTTTCTCGGTCAAAGCAGTTTGAAGTTGTAGTCGTACTTGTTCGTAAAGCGGTAATTTAAAACGGTTTAGGCTGTCCATAATCACTAGGTAGGCATCAAAGAAATAATTTGACAATGTTAGCATAATAAATTTAATATACAAATATATTCATATATATGTTTATATGAATTCTCATTTTGCTGTGTTACTACAAGGAGCAAGTAATGACACTGTATATCTTAATTGCAATCGCCATTGCTATTGTTTTGGGCTACAAAACCAAGATTAATATTGGTTTTTTTGCCATTATGTTTGCCTACCTATTAGGATGTTTTGGGATGGGCATGAAGACATCTGAAGTCATAGAGCTTTGGCCGATTAAAATTTTTTTCATTATCTTTTCAGTGACGCTCTTTTATAATTTTGCGTTGGCAAATGGGGCGTTAGAGAAACTATCTAATCAGTTACTGTATAAATGCCGAAATTTTCCTCAATTACTGCCACTGGCTATTTTTTTTGTTGCAACCATTATTGCAGGGCTAGGAGCAGGCTATTATACCGTGTTGGCATTTATGGCACCTATTACGCTGCTGTTATGTAGTAAGACCAAAATGAATCTTGTCATTGCAGCGCTTGCGGTGAATTATGGGGCGTTGGCAGGTGCTAACTTTATGACCTCGCAAAGTGGAATTATCTTTCGGGGTTTGATGGATACAGCAGGAATTGGTACCGACACCGCCTTTAGTTACGCTACAGGGATTTTCGCAGCAACCTTCGCTGTACCAATTATGGTGTTAGGTATTTATAGTCTAATTAATGCCAAGTCCAACAAGATTGCGATTGAGGTAGAAAAACCTGAGCCACTTGATAGCAAGCAAAAGCAATCCATTATCTTAATTTTTATTATGATGGCGATTGTGCTGACTGTGCCTATATTGAACCTTATCATGCCTAATGTATCTGCTATCAAATTCTTAAATAGCCGTATTGATATTGGATTTATTTCAATTATCTTTGCTTTGATTAGCTTACTGCTAAAATTGGGCGATGAGAAAAAAGTCGTTAGCCTGATTCCTTGGAGTACCCTGATTATGATTTGTGGTGTGGGTATGCTAATTAGCTTAGGTGTCAAAGCTGGGGTTATTAACGAGTTAAGCCAATGGCTGGGTACCAATGTGCCTGTTTGGATGATACCTATTTTGTTGTGTTTGATTAGTGCGGTTATGTCAGTGTTTGCCAGCACTTTGGGAGTCGTTGCTCCGGCTTTATTCCCCATGGTGCCGCAATTGGCAGCGGTATCTGGTCTAAGCCCTGTGTTATTGTTTATTTGCATCATTATAGGGGCTCAAAGCTCATCGATTTCGCCATTCTCATCAGGCGGTAGTTTAATGCTAGGTTCTGCCCCTGCAAGCATTGATAAAGATAAGCTGTTTAATTCATTGTTGTTTAAAGCCGTACCAATTGGTGTAGGTGCAGCTATTTTATCAACGATTTTAATTCATCTTTTCTTTTAATCATTCAGGAGTAATTAATGGCATATATGGATACCCATGCTCATGTGTTCGATCAAGACGCAAACTTTATCAAAACCGCTCGTTATACCCCAAGTTATACGGTAACGGCTGAAGATTACTTAGCTACATTGGATAAATATGGTTTTGATAAAGGCATATTAATCCAACCAAGTTTTTATGGTACTGACAATAGTTATATGTTGGCTGCCATTGCTAAGTATCCAAAGCGATTAAAAGGTGTTGCTGTCGTTGATACTCAAGCGAGCAAAAACGATATGCAAATGCTCAAGCAACAAGGCATTATTGGCGTTCGTCTAAATTTATTCGGGTTAGATTGTCCAGATTTAAGCCAAGAAAATTGGCAGAATTTTTTAATAAATTTATCTGAATTAGATTGGCAATTAGAACTCCATGCACCCCCCAGTTATTTGGTTAAACTTTTACCTAAACTTAAAGACTATAAACTTGCCGTAGTGATTGATCATTTTGGTCGCATTAATCCCATAAAAGGCGTGGAAGACCCCGATTATCTAGCCTTCATCTCAATGTTAAGTTCCTCGCAGCATTGGATAAAAGTCTCTGGTTACTATCGATTGGCTAAAGACGACAAAGGGATTGAGTATGCCAAACAATCATTAAATCTACTGCTGCAAAAGAATATGCAAGATAGATTGCTGTGGGGTAGTGATTGGCCACATACACAGTTTGAGCAAAGCATGAGTTTTAGCAATGCTTTAGATAAATTTCGTCAAATTGTTCAAAATGAGGATTTAATTGAAAAAATTCTTATCAAAAATAATGCTTGGATGTGGCAAAATTAATTTCATTAGGACTTACGCAAAAACGACCGAAGGCGAGCGTAACTGCTGACTTAAATAATCACTGAGTAGGGAGCAGCACAGAATTCGGACCATATAGAGCGGTAAGTACATTTGTTTAGTATTTAAATTACTGTGATAGGTAAAACTCACCATCAAAGCAACCGCAACCGGTAGTGTTCAAAAAACTGTATCATTTCACTAAACTATTCACAATAGA
>NZ_DAMALV010000068.1:0-3759 GCF_032069585.1 Moraxella sp. CTOTU48268 | reverse complement strand
TCAAAATTTCCTCATTATGTTCTTTTGTATATTAAATGTTCAACACAACCTAATAAAAAAAATGCCAATACCAAACTAAAAATCGGCGCCGTATATAGTAGCGATACGGCAATGCCCGCGCCCACAAAATTGACCGCGATAAAATAGCAAACCGTCATGCCTAACACACCAATCAACGATTGTAGGCTCAACTGCAATATCTCGCCAAATGACAACTGCCTAATGGATGTCCACAACGATGGCAATAATATCAGTAGCATCATAGCAGCGGTCACCACTCTTAAAATGGCAATTTGCACACTATCAAAACCCAGTTGATGTAGATAAGTGGTAAAGATACCCAGCGTGCCCCAACAGATAGCCGCCACAATGACTTGCAAGCCACCCATCGTCGCATGATTGCGCGTGTTAGGGGATTGGTTGGTAGCGAAAGCAGGTTTACGAGTCACTGGCAATTCCTAAAAAATGGGGGATAAAAAAAGTGATTCTAGCAAACAAGGTTGGCTAAAACCACTTTGGGAAAAAACTTAAATTAACTTCATGGGGTTATTGATAACCGTGGTTAATCCACTATTTTTTTAACGTTTTTCTAACGTCTTTCTAACCTTTTTCTAGCATCGACACACTATCGGATTTTTTATACATCACCGTTGCTACCAGCGCAATTACGCTTGCTATCACCAATAACCAAGCTGGCGCGATTTGACTGCCTGTTTTGCTCATTAACCAAGTTGCCATCAAGGGAGTTGTGCCGCCGAGTAGGGCATTGGCTGAATTAAAGGTGAAAGCAAAACCTGAATAACGTACCTCGACTGGGAAAATCTCACTTAAAAATGCCGGTAGTGTACCGTCATTGACGGATAATAAGAGCGAGAACACCAGTTGAATCAACACAATGGTTAAAAACCCACCCAGGCTTAGCATATGAAACAAAGGCACTGTCAACGCGATAAACAATACAGATGCGATGATCAGCATGGTTTTCCGACCGTATTTATCGCCAATATGTCCCCAAAAAATATCCCCAAACGGACGGACAATAAAGGATAGCACAAAAATTGCATAAGTTGACATCAATGCGACGGTTGCATCGGTTTTAGCAAAAAATACGCTAGCGATGACAGTGGCAAAATAGCCATACGATGCGTAATCAAACCACTCGACAAAGTTACCAATAAAACTGGCTTTGGCGGCTTTTTTGAGTAACACAGGATCTTTAACATACGGCTCGGCAGCTGGTTGTTGCATTGCTACGGCAGTGGGTGAAAGTGCAAAAGTTGTCATTTAGTTTCCCCTTGGTTGGTAGTAAGTCATGCTAAAGTAAGCTAACTGATAATGTTATGCGCAGGACCATAGGCGAAGCCTGTGATATTGTCAGCGCCTGTTTCAGTTAAAACCAAAATATCATGTTCACGATAACCGCCTGCCCCTGCCATACTCCTCACTGCTCGTCATGAGCAATACTGTAATTATTGGGTTTGGTATAATATGTCAGCCAAAAACGTAGCGAGGCGATTGAGACATTCCAATCGGGGCAAGTGCCTGTATTTTTGATTAGCCTAAAAGCAGGCGGCGTGAGACTAAACCTGACCGCCGCCGACACGGTGATTCATTATAACCCTTGGTGGAATCCTGCCGCCAAACTTGCTCAATCTATTGTAAGCACCGACCATGAAGGCAATATCAAGCTGAGTGAAGATGAGTGGCTAGGGTTGTTTGACAAGTTTTTAGGATATGTGTTGATGGGTATGATTCATAGAAATCGTTTCAATTTAACGTTTTCTTAACATTTTCTATGAATCATACATATTACCGCTTGTCTTGTACCATCGCTTAATCAGGTGGTTGCTTTGATCAGTTAAAAACCTATTCATCCCACTGCCAATGAATAGCTAACTGGTCTAACACTGTCTTGGCTTGGGGTTGATGTGACGCATCGCCCTCTAGCTTGACTAGTACAATGAACCCATAAGTAGGGTCGTCTTTGCTGCTGACGGTAGCCTTGATATGATGTTGTTGCAGTAATTCACTGACAGCCATCACGGTCGCTTGACGTTTTAGTGCAGGTTTAAATACTTTACCCACTGCCGTTAAAGGTAATGCATCAATCACGTAGATGGCTTTAGGAATCGCCGCTTTTTCACCAATGTTTTGTTGGCAAAATTGCATGAGTTTGTCAGTGTCTAAGCTGACACCCGGCTTAGGGGCAACGAATAAAACAGGTAACTCGCCTGTATAGCTATCAGGCTTACCAATGGCAGCACAGCCGGCTACCCCGTCATATTGATAAACCACCTCTTCTATCATTTTTGGGTCAATATTGTGTCCCCCACGGATAATTAACTCTTTTTTTCTACCCGTCAAGAAAAAGTAGCCGTCTGCATCTTGATAGCCCAAATCGCCGGAATTAAACCAAGTTTGATTGTCAGTGTCAGTTACCCAAATCCCTTGATTTTGCTGCGCCAAATAATAGCCGACAAACACATTATCGCCGCTAATACAAATATTGCCCACCTCGCCTGTGCTGGCAACTCGCACAAACTTGCCATGATCATCAAGTATCATCACTTGCATAGGCTGATACGGGAAACGTAGCCCTATTGAACCAATTTTCTTCTCCCCAAATCTTGGATTGGCTGAACTACCACAATTGCCTTCCGTCATACCATACGCTTCAATGATTTGTACCCCTGTTTGTTTTTCAAATTGCTTGAATACTTCTATCGGCATCGGGGCTGCGCCACACAAACACTGCTTTAAACTAGCAATATCATGGTCGCCAATAGGTAGATTTAATAATCCAGCAAAAAGCGTAGGCACACCACTAAAAAAACTCACGCGATAATGCGCAATAATCGCCCAAAAATTTGCCATAACCCCATCGCCGCGATAGCCCTCTGGCGAAACTAGCAGAATTTCACCACCCATCGATAATGGTAACGATCCTGTGACCATGACGGCATTGACGTGAAATAGCGGCAGTCCACACAGCACGACATTACCTTGATTTAGCATGTCTTCACCAAACAATGCCCGCGCTTGCAAGACATTGGCGACTTCATTTTTATGATTGCGCATGGCAATTTTGGGCGTGCCAGTTGTACCACCGGTTCCAAAGAATGAAGATAGCTCCTCAGCCACAATGGTACGGGGGTTAATTAATCTATCTTTAGGCTGGTTTGCCATTCCCGTGTAAAAATCATGATAGGTGATCGTCTGTGGTAACTGCTGTACAAATTCTTTACTTGTATCTGGCAAGGTTATATTAAGTTGATGCGCAACATGATGAGCAATTGTCACCCCAATGATATGCTGCAAACTTGGGGTAAGCTTGGCAACCGCTACGGCCTTGTCCCAAAGCTGCGGCTTGTTATCTTGGCTTGGTATTGGCGCAAGCGTGATCAGAAACGTTGCTTTGACTTCATTTAATAAGCCAGCAATCACAGACGGTTCAAGCAATGGGTTAATCGGAAAAATAATACCCGTTGCCTCACCGCCCCAGATACAAAAGTGAGTTTCGGGTAAATTTGGCAACAATATCGCGATGACCGTATCTTTATCGGCGCCCAACGAATAAAGCATATTAGCCGTTTGACGTATATATGCCAATAGTTCCCGATAGCTATAGCTTGTGCTGTTTTGATACTGCGTAGCATTCAAAACAAAGGTAAGGGCTTTTTTATCACCAAACTGAGCTTCGCTCTCACATAGCATCTGATAGGTGCTGCTAGGCAGGTTTAAAGGAAAATTTTGTTCATA
>NZ_DAMALV010000067.1:0-3812 GCF_032069585.1 Moraxella sp. CTOTU48268 | reverse complement strand
TTAAATGCTGTAATGAGCCTCTAATTTATCCTGACACAGAGTTTTGAACGCCCTCAGTACCCGTAGCCAAGTACGCCTTCTGTAACTCTCCCCTAAAATAAAACAGCTTACTGTATTTATTAATCATCGATGACAACCTTTTATACGCCAACAAACGGGATAGCTACAAAATAGGTTGCTAATTCTCTAAAATATTTTTAAGCAATAAAAAACAGGAACTAAAATCTAATTTTGAGTTCCTGTTGAATGTATGCTGCTAATAATCTATTTAATTAAAACTAAGATTCTGTGTGTTACTCGTCTCAGTTAACGTTTTATTGCGATAATCAACCACAAAATTATTGCTTGGTTTACCTGAACCCACACCTTTTAAGATCTCAAATACATGTTTAAATTTATATTGGAATGGTACATTAATTGGGTTGTCAGTTGATAGTTTACCACCTGCGAGCAATGGAGTAGTCGGACTAGCTGGGAAGCTTTTCATTAATAGCTTGTAGGCCTTGACACGCTTATCGCCAATATCTTGCAAAGCCAATTGCCCTGCGTAGATAGTACGATGAAAATCGCCATAAAAGTCATAAGGGCTAATTTTAGCTAAGTCATCCATGGTTAGACCTTCTGCAGTTGCTAATGCTGACGCTTTGGTTTCTGCAGTTTTCCAATCTAGGGCAAATTGTTCAGGTGTAATAGTCGAAGTTTGGCTGCCTGTAATAAGACAATTATTAGATGCTTTTAGATTTAAGGTTGCTTGTAATGCAGGAAGCTGAGCATAGGTCGCTTGCGTTGACAGTTGAGTCATCGTAAGCATTTGTGCCATATTAAGTTGCTGTGCCAAGTCACGCATATCACAGGGCCAATATTCACCCATAAAACGTAGTTGTGATAATTGCCCAAAATAAAAATGGGTAAAATCGCGGTAGTTTTTACTATTTAAAATATCAACATTCCAACGTGTTGGATCACTAGGCTGGGTATTTGCCATGATATAGTCATGTTCCATTTTATAAAGTGGAAATAACTCGTTAAATCGTGGCACATTATCTAATGGGACGGTTTTGACATTGACTTTGTCATCTTTATCAAATTTGACCACTTTATACGCAGCACCATACACGGCTAAAGATGGGGATTGGACGTTGACTAAGTAATTGCCATTGGAATCTTTGTAGTCATTGGTACTATTCGAGTGCATATGCCCACCGATATGCAGTGGTAACCCAGTCGCTGCCACCTGTGCTGTGGCATCAGAACTTGGAACACGCTCAGTTTGGAAAGTTTTATCACCAAATGTGCTTTGAATATTACCTGTTTGATTGGCATAAAACTCAATGGAAGGATAATGCGAGAAGGCAACAAGTTTTTTATTTTCTTTTTTGGCCCGTTCCACCACCGAGGCTATCCATTTCATAGTGGTTTTCTTATGTGTCACCATTTTATTCCAACCTGCACCACCTGCACCTGTGAATCCACCAGGCGCTTTTGGATTATTCGGGTCAAATTTATCAGTCGGAACGAATACATTAGCATCTACTGATAGTAGCCATAGACCTTTGACAGGCTCTACTAAATAACTAACATCAGGAATTTTGGCACATTTGCTATAGTTAGCTTGTTTATAAACGCCGCCTTCACCTTCTTTACAGATTTCATATTGGCGTTGGGTAATAGCTGCTTGTTGTTTAGCGGTGTTGAAATTATAGTTATTTTCGTTATAGGTACTGTAAGGCGTTTCCCAATATACATCTTTGGTACTAGGCATTAATCCATAATCGCCTAAGGCATTAGTCAGTGAGTCATAGCCTTGTTCCATCATTTGGTTAGTACATACGACTGTTGGATCTGAGTTAAGACATGCTGCATTTTTAAGTGCATAGACTTTTTGTGGTTGCCCCTTTAGACCCATAAAATCGCTTTTGCCTGCGGTTTCATTATCATCAGGGGAGACGGGGTCATGATTACCTGGAGCAATGAAAAAACGCATGCCTTTTTTCTCATATTCTTGCAAGACTTTACGAAAGCCCTCAACATTCATGGGTTGACCATCATCCGAATAATCGCCTGGAAACGCGACAAATTTAATGCCTTTAGATAAAGCATCGTCAAGAGCTGCACGAAATGCAAAGTAGTTTTCATTAAATAAACGCGTTGATGTTAACTGAGCATACATGGTTCTAATAGTGGCGTTACCATGAGCGGTTGGAATGCCTTGAAAATTTGAATTTTTTAAGTCGCCATACACATCATGAAAGTGGACATCCGCCATAAAGGCGACTTCGGGTAAATTATTGTTTTGATTGTTTAATACATTGCTTTTACCATTATTATTATCCTTACATCCTGTGAGTAATAATGCACTGGTAATTGATAAAAAGAGTGTCGTTTTTAGAGGCTTATTCATGATCAATCCATTTATTTTGATTATTGATTTTAGTAAAGAAATTAAAAATGGTAGATCTAAATAATATTGAAATTAAATGTCAAAATAGTGACACAATTCAGAAACATTCATATTGAACCGTCCTAGTTTTATCGGAGACAGATTTGCTTGAGTCAGGCAGCATAATCTGACGGAACTAATGAACAATAGTATATATTTTCCGCATCAAGAGGCGATACATATCCATTGTTAGAATGTAATCGTTCATGGTTGTACTGTAGTGGTCAACTAATTTTAGACAGTCTTTAAGAGATTTTGATTAAAAAACTGTATTTCTTTCTCGACTGGTGTTAAGTAATCATTGAAGCTGTGTGGTCTAACTTGACTGTAATAGCCGATGATATAACTGGCGACATCGACTCTTGCTTGAGCCAAATCATCATATCCTTTTCTGGGCATCCACTCTGTCTTAAAACTTCTAAAAAACCGCTCAGTTGGGGCATTATCCCTGAGAAGGGGTAAGCAAAGCACTGCTTTGCCCCTTCGCAAGGCAAGGGCTATGCCCGCAGTGAATTACCACGGCGGCTCATACTATGTTTCATGCCTTTGCACTGGGCAATCGCATCGGCAAATGCTCGACTGGTGTAATGCGTGCCTTGATCAGAATGAAATAGCACATTGGATGGCTCTAAACGCACCGTATAAGCCATTTTAAGGGCTTGTATTGTCAGTTTACTGTCAGGGCTATCACTCATGGCAAATCCCACAATATTGCGAGAGAATAGGTCAATCACTACCGCTAAATAACAAAATCCTGCTTGGGTACGGATGTAAGTCACATCGCCTGTCCATACTTGGTTTGGCGCAGTTGGGCTGAATGCTCGTTTAAGCAGGTTGTCATGTATGGCGTGTTCTTTATCCGCTTTGCTGTAGCGATGGCGGATGAGCTGACGGCTGACCAAGCCTTGCTGTGCCATGATTTTGCTTGCTTTGTAGCGAGTGAGTTTGACATTATGTTGTTGGCTCACGATCGCTGATAGCGTTCTTGCCCCTGCCGAGCCTTTGGATTGGTCAAAGGCTTGTTTTACCCAGAGCGTTAAGTTGATTTGCTTAAGGCTGGGCATTTTGGGCTTTTTTGCTAAATAGTGGCTACTCCTTGCTACGCCAAATAGCTCACATAATTTAACTTTACTGATTCGGGGATTTGCTTTGGCTAGTTTCTCTATTAGCGGTGAAAACCGAGACTGTCTATCGCTAATAGAGCTGATGCCCGCTTGAGCATAGCTCTCGCCTTGCGTCGGGGCGAAGCAGTGCTTCGCTTATCCCTCCTCATTTAAAATATCTCGTTCTAGTTTGAGTTGAGCTACTTCTTTTTTTAGTCGCTGGATTTCTTGTTGTTCGGGTGTGATAGCTCTACCTGTGATGAGTGGTT
>NZ_DAMALV010000066.1:0-4065 GCF_032069585.1 Moraxella sp. CTOTU48268 | reverse complement strand
TTCAACAATAACAAGAGATATTATTGATGATTCACACTATAAACACTATCGCTTACCCTTTTGGCAATAAATAACATAATTGAGTTTTACTTGTTACTCTCCTTAATCTGACTAATTGATGCTTCATCAAGTTTAACATCATCTTTAGTGATTGGCGTTGTTTCAATCACTTGTTCTGGTACGAATCGTACTTGCAGTTTAGCTTGTGGGCGACTTGGAAAGCGCGCCTTAGATAATGCAATAATTTTTTGTTCCATTGATTGGATATCACTATGTTTCGGTGCTGTTAAACCTTGTAATAATACGCGAATAAGGTAAGGTTTAGACGTATCAGTAGGCGATTTTTTAGGGGTTTTATCTGCCACATCATAGCTAATGCTAACCACATAATTTGGCTGATTTGCAATGGATTGTTTAACAATTTTATTGACGGCTGCTTCATAACTTTGTTGTTTAAGTTTTTGCTGAAAATTCAGGGTTAAATAAATACTAATCCCGATTAAAAGTACCAAGGATACGGCATTGCGACGTATAAATAGCAAGCTTTGCTGCCATTTAGAATCCTTAACTTTTTCATCTTCTGCCGCATCGGTATCAAGCCTTCGAAACCCTGCAACCCAG
The DNA here is from genome assembly GCF_032069585.1 of Moraxella sp. CTOTU48268. NCBI lineage: Bacteria > Pseudomonadati > Pseudomonadota > Gammaproteobacteria > Moraxellales > Moraxellaceae > Moraxella > Moraxella sp. CTOTU48268. The sequence continues at coordinate 3,444 of NZ_DAMALV010000066.1, read as the reverse complement.
AGCACAAGTGCATTGGTAAACTGAATCGCTAAGACATTGGTTAGCGTCAAAATCAATGCCCCTAATGCCAAATCGTATTTACCATTTGCTAACAATATGCCGCTAGCGGTCAGCGGTGGCACCAAAGCGGTTGCCACTGCTACTCCTACTACGGCAACAGATAAATTGCGAGAAATTGTGGCATACGCGCCGGCAGTTCCGCCTGCGAGTGCTACCATCACATCCATAGTATTGGGGGCGGTACGGGCGATGATTTCTTGGCTTTGTGACTGTTCTGGGTAAAGCCAACCCAATATCATACCAATCGCATATATCAGCACACCGCCTGAAAATAACGTCAGTAAGGATTTTTTGAGTAAGGCAAAACGCGCATCAATAATAGCCAATGCAATACCGCTGATAGGACCAATTAGCATCGCAACTAGCATTGCACCAATCACAACCGCAGGGGAGTTGGCCAATAAACCGAAACCAGCAATGATTGCCGCCAGTCCATTTAACAAATAAAATGCCCGTGTGGGTAATGCCCCCGATTCGATATTGATACGTACTTGACGATAATCAATGGTTTGTTCGCTATTTTTTTTAGCAAGATACTGTTTAAAGGCTTCGTACTGAGCTTCTTGCTGTTCTTCTAACTGCTTTTGTACAGTTTGATGAATATTCTTGTCGATCGTCTCAAAGGTTAACGTTTTATTTGGTTCATTTGAGGCGTCAATATTATGAGTTTGATGCTTAGCATTTAAATGAGGTTCTGTGGTCGATTTCCTGTCAGTTTTATCGCTATCTTCCTCTTCATTGGCATTACTACTAAGCTGCTCATTTACCGCTTGGGCAACAGCTTCGATAGTTTTCTCATCAAATCCTTGATCGGTTAAATTTTCAATATCCTCTTGCGTCAGTGCAAGGGCGTCGGTAACTTCTACTGATGCCTTGTCGGGGACAACTGAGGTTTTATACAAGCTAAAAGATTGATCAACTAGTTTAGGATTATCTTTTATTTTGGTAAACGTTAATGTGCTTAAATCCATCATAATAATTTTACTTGATTAAAGGACAAGGTTAGTTTTTTATAGCTGAACTATTTTCTATTTTTACCAATAATGGATGGTTGGTATCCAATGTAGTAACCGGAAAAGGAATGGATATATTCGCTTTTTCCAATGCCTCCTTAACCAAAATAATAACTTCATTGATAGAAGCTACTCGATTAGTCTGTGTACCATCATCGATAAACCAACGCACCCTTAAAACCACGCTGCTATCTGCTAACGCTGTAGCAATTACAGACGGTTCTGCCAGTTTCGATACCGTTGGCGCTGCCTTTAACACACTTAAAATCACTCGTTGAGCATCAATGATGTTGTTTTCATACCCGATGCCTACATCGAATTCTAGACGGCGTTGTGAATAGGCAGTATTGACGGTCATAGTACTGGTATAAAGTTGAGAATTAGGAATTACGACTTTTCTGCCGTCATAGGTGCGGATTGTGGTTGCACGTATTTGAATATCTTCGACCGTGCCTTCAAAATTGCCCGAAATAATTTGGTCGCCAATACGAAATGGCTCTGATAATAATAACAATATGCCTGATAATAGATTTTGGAAGATGTCTTTAAAAGCAAAACCAATCGCAACCGACCCTATCCCTAATGCACCAATGAGTTTACCCGGTGTGAAGCTTGGTACAGCGATAATCATGGCGACCATAAAGCCTAAAAATAAAATAAGTGCACTACCCACCCGCCTAAAGACTGTAACTAAATTTTGATGGTGTTTACGACTCCCTAGTATTCTAGTGACCGCTTTTTTAAAAAAAATCGACAACACCCAAAATATTACAAACACAAGTGAAGCAACTATCAAATATGGAATGCGGCTTATCATCTGCTGCAATAGATGATTCGCTGATGTCATAATGGTTTGGTATTCATTCACTTTGTCGCCCAACATATCCGCTTGGCTCACCATACTGACATAGGTAGGCAAATAATCAATAAAAGATAGGATTAATTCAAACATATTGATACCTTTATAGCACCTTTAGCTGACTGGCTGTCACACTTTTTGCCACTCGGCCAATCGTTAGACCTTGAATTAAAATGGAAAATACCACAATCGCATAAGTCAACGTTAATAACAAATCTCGCTCGGCACCGGCAGGCAATTGTAATACTAATGCCACTGAAATACCGCCTCGCAGTCCACCCCAAGTCAATACTTTCCAAGCACCTTTGGGCAAACCTAAATATTTTTGTAGATTAAACGTTACACCGCCAACAACCATCAAACGAGCGAGTAAACTAATGGCTACCGCTAATATCGCCGCTATTAGCAAATTGCTATTCAAACTCACCATCACAATTTCAAGACCAATCAATACAAACAAAATGGCGTTTAAAATCTCATCAACGAGTTCCCAAAACAAATCCACATAGTGACGAGTATTATCGCTCATGGCATAGCTTCGCCCTTGATTGCCGACCATTAAACCCACGACAACCATCGCAAGTGGTGCTGATAAATGCCAGTGGCTGGCCAACGCATAACCGCCTAATACCCCAGCCAAGGTTAATAACACCTCTTCTTGATACGAATCAATGCTTTTTAACAAATAATACAGCACGGCACCTAGTAACAAGCCAAATGAAATACCGCCGCCTGCTTCAATTAACAATAAATGCCCAATATGCCCTGCTGTTGGTATCTCGCCGCTTGTCAGTACGCCAAGTAGCAACATAAAAATCACCACCCCAACCCCATCATTAAATAATGACTCGCCCGAAATTACGGTGTTAAGGCTTTTAGGGGCATTAGCATTGGCTAAAATCCCCATAACAGCAATCGGGTCGGTTGGTGAAATGAGCGCCCCAAACAATAAACACCAGATAAAACCAAGGTTAAATCCTAGCCATTGTAAGGCGACATACGTCAATCCTGCGACAATAAAGGTTGATACCACCGTACCTACCACAGCAAGCAAGGCTATAGGCAGCTTATAGCGTCGTAAATCTTGCAAGTTGATATGCAATGCACCAGCAAATAACAACATGGAGAGCATCCCATCCATGAGTATTTCAGTGAAATCAAGCTGACCGACCAGCATTTTTTCATAATCAATCAGTGTATCAAACCCTAAGGCATTGAGAACAATCGCAATAAGTGACAGCAGCAGTGAGATGACCATCACACCGATGGTAGTCGGTAGACCGATAAAGCGATGATTGATATAAGCAAGTAAGGCAGTCAAGGTCAAGAAAATAGCAGCAATGTCAAAAGCATTCATGCGTCTGATCTCAAAATAAAATTTGTATCAGTGTAGCGAAAACTAATGCATAATTCAGCTAAAATAGCAATAAGGGTGTTGATGTGAATTACTTAGGGTTCAATCTTAGACAAGCATCGGCTCTTTGTCTTTAACCTGGGGTCAGCACAGAAAAC
>NZ_DAMALV010000065.1:0-4066 GCF_032069585.1 Moraxella sp. CTOTU48268 | reverse complement strand
CGTTGTTGCCCTGTGGCGATTTTTGATATAAATATGCGAGATTAGAATATTCTGATAATTTGATATTTTTTATTAGCGTTGATAACAAAATAAGCAATAAAAAAAGGCAATAGAAACTATCTATTGCACTTTTTAGTTTGACCGTTCAAAGAAAATTTTTTCGTCGATGTGGCAGAAGCTATTGTGATGTATCCGCTTCTTTCATCTGTTATTTTGAAATAGCTTCTTTTGGTAGATATTTTTCTAACGCATCCGCTTTATGTGCGTCATCCGCCAATGGGAAGCCCAATTTGGCGCGCGTTTCTACATAGCTTTGTGCGACCTTACGCGCCAAGGTACGCACACGCAAAATAAAGCGCTGACGCTCAGTGACTGAAATCGCCCCACGCGCATCCAACAAGTTAAAGGTATGTGACGCTTTAAGCACCATTTCATACGCAGGCAGCGGCAGATTAAGACCGACCAATTTGTCGGCTTGGCTTTCATAAAAATCAAACAACTCAAACATTTTTGCCACATCGGCATGTTCAAAATTGTAGGTCGATTGTTCCACTTCATTTTGGTGGAATACATCACCATAGGTGACACGACCAAATTCGCCATCCGTCCATACCAAGTCATACACACTGTCCACGCCTTGGATATACATGGCAAGGCGCTCAAGACCATACGTGATTTCTCCTGTCACTGGGAAACACTCAATACCACCGACTTGCTGGAAGTAAGTAAACTGGGTAACTTCCATGCCATTGAGCCAAACTTCCCAACCAAGCCCCCATGCGCCAAGCGTTGGTGATTCCCAGTTGTCTTCTACAAAGCGAACATCATGCGTTAAGGTATCAATGCCAATCGCCTTGAGTGACCCCAAGTATAACTCTTGAATATCAGGTGGATTGGGTTTGAGCACTACTTGGAACTGATAATAATGTTGTAACCGGTTTGGGTTGTCGCCATAGCGACCATCCGTGGGACGGCGTGATGGCTGCACATAGGCAGCATGCCAACGCTCTGGACCTAATGCTCGTAAGAAAGTGGCGGTATGAAACGTGCCTGCACCCATTTCCATATCGTAAGGCTGTAACACCACACAACCTTTTTCTGCCCAATAATTTTGCAAAGTTAAAATCAATTGTTGAAACGTCATCATACGAGAATTACCACTATATAGTCGGTGATTAGGCAAACCGTGCTTATCAAAATAGTTGTCCAGTTAATTTTGATAAAGCGTCAGTTTTTTTAATTAGTCACATTAAAAATTTAAATTTTTTTGCGTCGCAAATAGCACTTAAAATAGGCGGTACAATTGCCGAACGATATTTTTACTTAAAACGTCCAAAATAGCAAACTTATCCAATTTTTCAGCTACAGGTATAGCAATGGTTATTGAGCAAATTAATTGGCTGGCAAAACTACAAAGCATTAAAACAATATACATTTCGCGACAAATCAGTTACCGCATTTTAGCACTTTTTTACTAGATTTACGAAAATTCCTGTTACCCTTTAACAAGTGATTTCGACCATTGATTATTGCCTTTTTTTAGCCGGTTTTAGCCTTTTTAATGGCTTTTTTTGAGATAAATCAGCCAAATTTGATACGTCATCCATTGTCGTTTTAGTTGGGTTTTGACTTTTAATTTTCATCTTTTACCGCCATAATAACCTATACAAGCTTTTACTTAATTTATGTTAAGTATTTGTTTTCAATAACTTTTCATGAGGTCAACCATGCTTATTTCGGCAAGTCTATTATTAGCTGCTACGTCGTTAACTTCTAACTGGTTGTTTTTAATCGCTCTAGTGACTGTCGGTATGCTAGCGATTGCGTTTACCCCTTACCGTTTTGTATTGGGCTATTTTATGTTAGGTATGGTGTACTGGATTTCGGTAGAAGGGCTGCATTGGGCAGTGGTTACGCTGTCATCGTTAACTGGTACGGATGCTTATGTGGCGGCCATTGGCTTGTCGATGATTCCGATTGTGATAGCGTTAAATGGAAAACCCAAGTTTAACAAAGCCGCGAGTCAAGCTACTACAAATCAAACCATGTTAAAAAGCAGTGTCCAAATGAGCGCCGGTCATCGTCCTGTGGTGTTAGAAAAAGATACCGATTTTCATCAAAACTTTGTTCGTCATGCTTCTGTGTTTGACTCAAAACAATAATAACAACCTCGCCACCTTATCGCTATAACAAGCTATTTAACCCATCACGTTGATGGGTTTTTTATGCGCTTTAGCTTGATAAAAGCTAAAAGACTCATTGTATAACGCTGCTTAAATACACAAATCAAACGCTCTGATTACAAAAAATGATACTGGTATGTTAAACATTACTGTAACTTGGCATCGATGACCTTATAATATATTGTATAACAAAGCTATTAAATCTTCTGTAATAGCGAATTGTAATTTCTTTGAAATGAGTGACTTAAGTATCGTCATTTATTTAAAGACCTTGCGCATTGCAATATCTATAAAATCTATAATTTTGGAGGACACGTATGTTATCTCAATTAACCCAAATCAAATCAGACCCCCTTGACGTATTATTGTTTGCCGTTGGCTTGCGTTTAACCCAACTTGCCAAAACAGGCGATGACAAATTTAAAGGTTTATTAGAAAACCGTAATTTTACTATTCAACTCGGCAGCGACGCGGAACAAACGTCACGCTATTATGAGATTAATAACGGTACTTTTAGCCAACATGCAGGTCCAGCCAAAGAGCCAACATTGACGATTACCTTTAAAGATTCAATGACGGGTGTAAAATTGCTTACTAAAGGTGAAGCGACGGCATTTATGACGGGCATCCAAAATGGCGATTTAAAAATGTCTGGTGATTATTCACTGCTGATGTGGTTTAACCAAATCGCGAAATTTATTGTGCCAAAAGTACCTGAGCCACTAAAACCTGTGGTTGAACAAGCAAAACCCTTGATTGAAAAAGCCACGCCTTTTGCCAAAGAACTTTGCAGTAAAGCCCTAGCAATGCTTGGAGGCGCGAGCGCGGGTAAAGCATCTGGTAGCAGCAAATACTTTAATGAAGCAAACACCAAAGATGTCAATGCTGACAGCGAGACACAAGCGAGCAAATTAGACACCCTTAAGACGAAAGCGGCTGAAATCAAAGATGACGCGGTGGAAAAATTTGATGAGCTAAAAACCGAAGCCAAAGAAAAAATCGATGCACTCAAAGAAGATGCGAGCGAAAAATTAGCCGATATTAAAGACACTGCTAACGAAAAACTTGGCGAAACCAAAGAAAAATTGGATGAGGTTAAAGCGCAAGCGGCTGATAAAATTGATGACGCTAAAGAAACTGCCACTGAAAAATTGGATGAGGCAAAAGTCTCTAAGGACGATAAAGTTGCGGATGTTAAAACCAAGCTTGAAGACGTCAAAGATCAAGCGGCTGAAAAATTAGCCGATGTTAAAAGCCTAGCCGGTGAAAAACTAGATGATGCTAAATCAAAGGTTGAAGAATTAAAAACCCAAGCCGATGACAAACTAGATGCATTAAACGAAGAAGCCAAAGAAAAAGTGAGCGAGGCAAAAGATAAAGTTGAACAAGCTAAGCAAACGCTGACCGACGAAACGGCGACTGATTCTGACGCATCCGATAACAAAGCCATCGAAGAGAAATATGAAGCGGCTAAAGATACTATTAACGCTAAAGATAGTACGGCAGATGATGATAGCATCCGTCCTGACAACGTGTTTGCCAAATCAGCGGATAATGAGAACTTAACGCCTGCGCTGCGTAAATCGGCTGAAATTGAGGCAAAGCATGCGTCTGATGAGGTCATTGCCGACAATGTCAAAACTAGCGCAGTCACTGATGATAAATCACCTATCACCAATATTTCAATCACTCGTGGTGATAACTCACAAGACAAATAAGCCACTGTCATTAAATTATAAAAAACAATCACTTTAGGTGGTTGTTTTTTTTTGATATGATGAAACACCTTTTATCATTTTAAGCTTTGTTTTAATTAGGATTATAGCTGTCATGGCAGACTTATTAGCAATTCAACAATCACAACAACCGATTGGCACCACAAT
>NZ_DAMALV010000064.1:0-4376 GCF_032069585.1 Moraxella sp. CTOTU48268 | reverse complement strand
ATGAAATTAAGCGAGATGAGTTAATCATTAATCAACTCATTCAGCAAGAACGCCGGTTCTGGGAGTACGTGCAACAGGATGTACCACCGCCTGCCGATGGCAGTGAATCAGCAGCGAAAGCAATTACTCAACTGTATTCTCAGTCCACGGCGGATAAAACCCTCGATTTTAGCCAAAACGAGGACATGAATATGCTATTTGGTCAGCTACTGGCTGAAAAGAACTTAATGGAAGTTCATGCAGACAACTATGAATCGCTTAAACAGCGGATACAGATGCATATCCAAGATGCCGAAAAAGCGGTATTTAGTCTAGGCTCCGTTAGCTGGAAGAAAGCTAAAAATAGCGTGAGCTTAGATACTAAGGCACTGCTCAAAGACCAACCCGAGCTACTTAATCAATATCCTCAGGTAAGGCAAGGCAGTCGTCGTTTTCTGGTCAATACCAAGGCGTAATTCAAGCTAACAAGCATCCCATTATTCCCATCACTATATCGCCCATGTTTGCCGGTCAAGCATGGGCTTTTATTTTATTCAATCAGCCAATTAAGCAAGCCTTTTAAACCAATCTATTAAATTAAACCAAGGAGAACACCCATGATTAAAGGGTTAACCATCACACCGCCTATTTTAGGCAGAATCACCATCGGTAAAGTCGTTGAGAAAAATGGTAAACGCTTACCGGAGAAAGATGACCAATTCACTATTACCAGCCAAGTGCAAAGCAAGGATGGCTGGATTAAGCATCCCCTCGATGACAAGCTACGCCAAACCAAAGCCAATGGCAAGCTACGGCAAATCCCGGTACGGATGCTGTTTAATACGCCTGAGTTAAACCTACGAGCAGAATACACCCTGTTTGACCGGCAGACCGGCAGACCTATCTGTGTGGGTAATGGTGAGCTGTGCCAACGACGTACCCAAAACGGCGTTGAGCAATTGCCTTGCCCGAGTCCAGAATTATGCCCAATCGGACAAAATGGTAACTGTAAGGTATTTGGTCGGTTGTATGCCAACTTAGATGATGTCGATGAGTTAGGCTCATTTATCTTTCGTACCACGGGCTACAATTCAATCAGAACGCTGATGGCTCGCTTAAGCTACTTTAATGCGGTATCGGGTGGGTTGTTGTCTTGCTTACCGTTACAGTTGACGATTCGTGGGAAGAGTACGACACAAAGTTATCGTACGCCCATCTATTACGTGGATTTGACCTTGCAGGATAATGTGAGCTTAAAGGATGCGGTGGAGAATGCGCAAGCGATTCATGCGCAGCAACTACAGTCTGGCTTCAATCAGCAGGCGTTAGAGGAGGTGGCTAAGCTTGGCTATGCTAATTCAGCGTTTGAGGTGGATTCAGATGAGGGATTGGCAATCGTGGAGGAGTTTTATAATGCTGATGCGGATAGCGATGCGATTGTTCGGTCAGTGGGGAGCGATGGTAATTCATCCGATGGACAGTGGCAGTCGCTTGAGGATGGTCTACGGCAGAGTGTAAGGAAAGTGAGTTAGTCGCATACTATAGTTACGAAAATAAAGCGCTACTAAATGGCGCTTTATTTTTTTGTACAGCCAACTTTTTCTTAACTTTTAAATTTTAAAAAGCAAACAAAATTTTGTCAAAGAAAGATTACCGTTTAAATTTACATAAGTCCCTTATCAAATGAGAGAGGATTGCTGAAAATTCATTTGATTGCAATTTGTTGACAAAAAAACTGGATATTCTCAAAAACTACGCATCTCGACATGTTGACTACGCATCTCGACATAAATAAAATGGGTCAAACATCAAAAAAAATGGCAAAATTGAAAAAGTTTAGCCGAAATTGGTGTTTATTTTAAAAAGTGACGCTAGTACTGCTTGTTTAATGACTTTCGGTTTCTATGTTATTAGAAAACAATAGTCTATAAGTTTAGATAGGAATTCCCTATAAAATATATTAAGTTAATCTTGGTAAACAACTATGTATAAAGATGAAAACTTATTAACTCATATTCAGTATAGCTTACTAAGCTATCAAGATATAAAAGGTGTTACCAAAAAGGTTATTACACAGGATTATGATGACATCTCGAATTACATTCGCTTTGATGAACTATTGCAAAAGCTAGCTGATACTAATATTGCCTATGAGAAGAAAAAAAATCAATTACGAAAATACTTGAAGACAAAAAATATTTATTTGTGGTATCGAGATTATGATAGCAGTCTATTAAGCATACCACGCTTATCTAAACCTTTAGAGGAGCTACTGCCGTTTAATAAAGAATATACACCACATATTAAAGCGTATTTACGTTGGAGCGGTAATTGGGCTAAATTACCCTTGGAGCATACGTTGAAGGTTTCTGAGCCTAAATCTTTTATGGAAAGGCATGAAATCAGTGAAACTGCAATAGATACTGAAGACATCATGCTTAAAGCATTGATTGATGAGTTGCAGAGTGAAGAAACGGTATTAGACTTTAAAAAAGCCATTAAGGCATTTCACCGTACTAATCGAAATTTGAAGAAATATGTGAGTGGTTTAATCGAATATAAAGCAAATTTATTGGTCATTCGATTAGATCTTGGTTACAACAAAGACTATTTCGATAAGAATAGAGCATCGTTGTTTGAGAACTTACCAGCCTCAGCAGAGCTAATTCCTGGTGATATTAGTGATGACAATGACAAGCCGAAGGAGCAGTTAACGCTTCATGAATATCGTCTTAAAGCTGAAAAAACTCAATTACAATCTGACTTGCAATCGATGAAAGAATATCGTGCCAAGTTTTTTAGAGCCATTAAAAATAAGTACGCAGTTGAAGGTTTTATTTGGAAGTTAGAATACGGTGCGGATAAGAGCTTTCACTACCATTGTCTAATATTGCTTAATGGTGATAAGCATCGTGAGGATATTAGTATCGCTATGGACATGGGGAAGATTTGGAAGCAACTAACGATTAATGCGGATGGTAAAACCACTAAAGGTATTTACTGGAATTGCAATGCCCATAAAGAAAATTATCGGCATTTAGCTGTTGGCCATCTTAATGCTAGTGATACCGCTATGAAAGACAATCTATTTAAATACGTTTTAGCATATTTGGCCAAGACAGACTATTATGTGAAGATGGCAAAGACCAATGATCGAACCATTGGAATGGGTAGTGACAAGGTCAAAATTAAGTCAGGCAGACCTAGAAAGACTATTTTAGTTGGCTAAAACATAATTTAATATTCAGAGAGTTTAGTAAAATGACAAATGATCATGTAGACTGGCATATGCCTTTCCCAGCGAAAAGATTACTTGCGGGAAAAATGAACAGTAATGCTATCTGTTTTTTAACAAATGTCGATAATCCGAAACTAAATGAAGTTTTACTAGCTCACTGTCAAACTATTTACGCAAATCAAATTAACAGCAAAGATGGTTTTTATTTTGTTTTTGGAGCGGTAAGACATATGGTTCATTTGCCCGAGAATGACGCGGGCTATGTGAGAAGAAAGCCAGCTATGATAGATGGTTTAGATGAAACGCAAATTGAAAGGATATGTGATATTGTTGATTGGTTAGATCATTCTCAACAAAGCGTCGACGATCCCATACTTTTTGAAGGTAATGAATTTACTGTTACCTGTAATCCTGGGATTGAAAAACAATTAATTGCATTATGGGTTATTAGAAAATCATACAAGAAATCTTTTAAACATAAGAGTGATATACATTCAAAAGTAAAGGCTGTCAGATTTGAGCAGTGGCGCTAATATGATAAATTAGTTTCTTGTGAAACGTGTTTTATTAGCCTTTGCAAATACTATGTTTTTTAAAATATACACTATTATTAAAAACTCAAAAATGTTAAATTCGAGTTTTAATAATCCCAATGATGACTTCCCACCATCCCCTGCCACACCGTCACACACGCGAGCGCATCGGGTCTAGCGCGGTGCGCGTTGTTGTGCTCCCTCCCAAAATGCGAACAAGCCTTGCTTAGGCTAAAATAGCGATTGGCTTTAAAATACGGTGAGTATTGCCCGATAAAATCAGCAAACTGCTTGCACAAGCATTTAACCTCAACTTGCTGCAAGCGAAGTTTATGACCCGATTGGCGCATCATACGAATATCAAAATTTGCGTTATAGGCATACAGGGTTCTTCCTTTGAGCAACTGTACAATCGCGGGTTGAATATCAATAAAGGTAGGTTTACCTATCAGCTCATGAGGATAAATACCATGCACCTTAAATGCGCCTGTACTTGAAGGTATATCTGTGTAGATTAGCGTGTCGATAATCACATTTCTATCACTATCACAAAACGCAATTTCAATGATTTGATCCTCCCTGCCGCCACCGGTGGTTTCGGTATCAAAGAATAATGGTTTGCTGGT
>NZ_DAMALV010000063.1:0-5581 GCF_032069585.1 Moraxella sp. CTOTU48268 | reverse complement strand
TAGCTTGCAATTGCGTTTAAATGAAGGCGTAATTTTTGATTGATAATTCGAACTTCAAAAACCTGCTTATAGGGGTCACCACAGAAAACGGAATAATAGCACGTTCAGGAATTTTGTCGGGTTTTATCCCCTTCTAAGACAAATACTTACTGACTTTGAGTATTATTAAATCAATTTAGATCTCATCAGGTCGCTATATGTAAAGCGTATCACCAGATCGCAAAGCTTGAAGGCAGTTTTCTAGTTGAGGGCGTTTATCTTTTACTGAGAAAATTTGCTCTTGAAAGATTTTTTCACAAACACAGTTAATTAGCGCGTCAAGTTATAAATCAAGGGGGAGTTGGTCAATCGTCAATGTGCAAGCATAGCCGATTTTCATAAGTGCCTTTGCGAATGTATATAAAGCAAAATATAAGGCTTTATCATACGCTATTTAATAAATGAGTTGTTATACAAAAAATCGCTAGAATAGCCATTTAAATCTGGTGACAGAAAAGTGTCTATTAAACCCTCGTTTTTTAGACTGAACCGTCCTGTTTTTATCAGAGACAAGCTTGCTTGAGTGAGGCAGCATAGCCTGACGGAATTAATAAACAATAGTGGATATTTCCGCATCCACTACGAGCATAGCTCTCCGTCTTGCACTCGGGCGAAGCAGTGCTTCGCTAATCCTCGTTCAGGCGATAAATATCCATTGGTAGAATGCACTCGTTCATGGTTGTACTAGTGTACCCAATCAAGGTTAGCTAAGTGCTTTTGATGCCATGTGCGTAGGGTTTCATGGTTACACCCAAATTTGGGGGCGATGGCTTGTATGGCCGCCCAGAGTGAGAGATAATCTTTTTGCGATTCGATGAGTAACTCTACAGTTAAATTATTAACTTTAGTTGGGTGTTGTTTGCTTTTCATAAGGGTGCTGTCTCAGAGTTTTAGGTCTCCGACAATCCAAGGACGGTTCACTTTAACATTCCTAGGCTTGCGTTTTGCAGCCAACCTATGGGCTTACTTTGGACAATAGCCTCACTTCCTTATTTTTCACTTGATTTCTCGGCTAATAGTCGATTTGTTAAAGCCGATGCTTCTGGCAATTTCGCTATCACTGATTTCTATTTTCTTTAACGCAGATATTTGCTATCTTTGTCCTTTGGTAAGGTGTGCATTGTTTCTTGTCGTTTGATATGTGAGAGTTGATAAGCGAGTGCAACAGCATACACCTTACTTGCCTCTTTGTTTATATTAAACGTTGGTCTTCATGCTACAATCCAAGAATTAAAATATCAAAAGATTAATCCGCTTATTTCTAAAAATTTATTTTTACCAGAAAATATAAGCGCCTAACACAGCCCCAAAAACTGCTTTTAAACGTTGTCACAACTATCACCGTTTTAATTAAATCATCGCACATTATCTTAGGTGTAAAAAAAGATTAATACTGGATATAAGAGAGGAAAATCGCATGAAATTTGTCGCAAAAACCTTGGTTTTAGCAGCCCTTGCCATTGGTGTTAACCAAGTCGCCAATGCTGATATCACTATTTATGCTGCTGCCAGCATGACCAATGCCATTAACGATATCAATAAACTCTACACAGAACAATACAAAACCAAAGTAAAAACCTCTTATGCTGCCTCATCAACCCTTGCCAAACAAATCGAACAAGGGGCAGGGGCAGATATATTTATCTCAGCAGATACCGCTTGGATGGATTATTTAAGCAAAAAAAATAAAATCATCGGTGGTACTTACAAAAATATTTTAGGCAACCGTTTGGTTTTAATCACACCAAAATCAAAACCTATTACCACACCAATTAGAATGGAAAAATCCTTTAATATAGGTGGAGCATTCACGGGCAAATGGTGTACAGGTAATACATCAAGTGTACCAGTTGGCAAATATGCGAAACAAGCCATGACCAATCTTGGCTGGTGGGATACGCTCAAACCACGTCTCGTTGAAACCGAAGACGTACGTGCGGCGTTAAACTTTGTTAATCGTGGGGAATGTCAGCTTGGTGTCGTGTATGCAACCGATGCAGCGGTGGCCAAAAATGTAAAAATTATTGGTGTGTTCCCACTGACTACGCATACACCGATTGTTTATCCCATTGCTATGGTTAAGAAAAACGCTGAAGCACAGCGCTATTACCAATTCTTACAATCCGCTCCTGCCAAAGCGATTTATAAAAAATATGGCTTTAATGGGCTGCAATAAGCAATCAAATAACTATGTTAGCCCCCAATTTGACGCCAGAAGAAATTGAAGTGATTAAGCTATCTTGCCAAGTGGCAAGTTTTAGCTTGCTGATTAACCTTGTCCCTGCCATTGGCATGGGGTGGTTGCTCGCTCGTAAGGATTTTTGGGGTAAATCGTTATTTGAAACTTTGGTATTTTTACCGCTTGTATTGCCGCCAGTTGTACCAGGTTATATCTTGCTTGTGCTATTTGGCAATGAAGGCTTAATTGGCAAATACCTAACAAGAATGGGTTTTGAGCTTGCTTTTAACTGGAAAGGTGCGGTCTTGGCATCGGCAGTTATGGGTTTTCCACTCATGGTACAGTCAGTTCGCTTGGCAATTGAGTTGGTCGATAAACGCCTAGAAATAACTGCCATGACACTGGGTGCAAGTCGTTTGCGGACGTTTTTCCAAGTGACATTACCGCTGTCGGGTGCGGGGATTGTGATCGGGGCTATTTTATCGTTTTGTCGCAGTTTGGGGGAATTTGGGGCGACCATTACTTTTGTCGGTAATATTGAGGGCGAAACTCGGACACTACCGCTGGCTATTTACAGTCTATTACAACAGCCCGATAGTGATTCCCAAATTATGCGCTTGTTGGTCTTATCGGTTGGTATTGCATTTATGGCATTGTGGTTGTCGCAATGGTATGGGCGTTATAGGAAACGCAAACTGGCTTAGCTTCTCACCTTACAATAAATTCTACCTTAAACGAATATTATTATGATAAATATTACCCAACCGCTTGTTTTCGATTGTGATTTTTTACTAAGCTTGGGTAAATTTCAGTTATTAGCAAATTTACAATCAACCAAGCAAGTTATGGGATTATTTGGTGTATCGGGTTCGGGTAAAACCAGTATTTTGCACAGTATCGCGGGAATTAATACACCCAAACAGGGTAAAATCATCATCAATGGTCAGACATGGTTTGACAGCCAAAAGAAAATCAATCTATCGACTCAGCAACGACGAGTGGGTTTGGTGTTCCAAGATGCTCAAATTTTTCCCCACAAATCTGTCATGGAAAATTTATTGTTCGGCTATCGTAATATCTCACCAGAAAATCGGCGGTTTCAAATTGATGAAATTATCGACTTGTTAAAACTTGAGCATTTGACTCATCGAATGCCAACCAAGCTGTCAGGTGGTGAAAAACAGCGAGTAGCTTTGGGGCGGGCTTTGCTATATTCTCCGCAATTACTGCTTCTTGATGAGCCGTTATCCGCCCTAGATAGTATTCATAAGCAAGAGATTTTGCCGTTTTTTCAACAAATTATCACTACTACGCAAATTCCTATTCTGTATGTTAGCCATGATAAAGACGAAATATCGGCACTGACTGATGAGATTTATTTTTTATAAAGAAAGGTTCGGCACAATGTGCACAGTACGGTCGTTTTATAGACATTTCACCCATTATCAATTTTAAAAATACTCGACTAATTTCCTTAGCATGCTATTTTTTCCGTTTTCTGTGCTGACTGCTAGGAATTCTCAGCATATTGAGCTTGTTTCCACATTTCGGGTACATGTGGGAAATTAACAAATTCAAAATCGGTGCGTACTCTATATTCTGATAAATTCGCAGGTTCAAATTTCTCGTGATACCTTTCATCCCATAAAATCAATAGAAATCTTTTGTAAAGAGCTTTCCATTGATTTAAATCTTTGGTACTGGTCTGAAAAGTATGCTGAGGTGAAATAAAAAAGACAGCTTGAGAAAAAGATGATAATTTGAGGTTATGAAGACACAAATTACAATCAGATGCCCAAGCTGTCTTGGCTTTAGTATAAAGAAAAACGGCTGGAAAATCTATGGCAAGCAGAACTACCAATGCAAAGACTGCCATCGGCAATTCATCCATGAGATGGATTTAAGCTACCAAGGATGCAAAAGCAAAATCAATGCCAAGATACGCTTAATGCTAGTTCGAGGCTGTAGTGTTGCTGACATTGTTGTCATTGAGAAAGTTAGCAAGTACAAAGTATTAAGGGTTTTGGTCAATTCAAACCATGATATAAAACCCAAACAACGCTATTACCGAAAACTGCAAGTTGATGAGTTTTGGACGTATGTAGGGCATAAGAAGCACAAGGTATGGCTAGTCTATGCATACGACTCAGATACCAGTGAGATTGTTGCTTTCATATGGGGTAAACGTAATCTAAAGACGGCTAGAGAGCTAAGAGCCAAGCTTGATGCGTTGGGCATTGACTTTGGCTATATCTGCTGTGATAACTGGGATAGCTTTTTAACTGCCTTTGACTTTGACCTTAAAAAGGTGGGTAAACGCCATACAGTTGATATTGAAGGAAATAACAATCGCTTTAGACACAGGCTTAGGCGAGTCTTTCGAAAGACGTGTTGTTTTTCCAAAAAGCTAGCAAATCATTTTAAAGCATTCGATTTACTGTTTCACTATGTCAATTATGGCTGGGTATAGTGAGCATACTTTTTATACCACAGCCAACTTATTATGCCACTACAGATTGGAGGTGCCTGCCCCTTCTAGCTACAACGAAGTATGGTTTTTTAAAACTTGGTTACCTTACAATCTTGTTATTAATGGCTTTAGCCCATCCTATGCACTTATTTTGACATCGCCCACAAGGTTGATCTACCTTCAAAGGCTTATCAACATAGCCGCAATACATACAAGCATAATACTCATTTGCATTTATCTGATCGACTAATTTATATTGTTTAGGAAAAAGTGGTAAACCATAACGTACCTGGTCGTGAGGGTATAATAATAGGCTAAAATCTCCAGTGGTCTCTAACAAACCAACTCGAACTTGACCTAAATGTTCAACACCTTGCATACGCATTTCAGAAAAAAATTCATCATGTGACATCTCACCTCCTTCAATTTTCTCAAGGACCAATAGACCATCTTCTACGATATAAAGCGAAGTACCTTCTAAAAGGTCTTCAAATGGTTGGTATTTCATCATAAGCCAAGTACATAATCGATAGAGACATACTACAATGCTCATAATAAGCAATGCCTGAATTAATGGTAAATCCTTAGTAAACATAGGGTCCCCTGCGATGGACCCTAATGATAGAATGATAGTTAACTCGAATATAGAGAGCTGCCTAACACCACGCTTCCCAGTGAACCGTAGAAATAAAATGATCATGATAAACATAACAGTGACACGCACAGCAATTTCAGCAGCAAATGCCCACGTCGTATCGAGAATAAATATATTGGCCCAATCCATAGGTTCTTTTCCTACAAAGTAAATGCTTAAAAAAGTTGTCCTGTAGTGGCATAATAAACCAAGACAGCTAATAAGAGATTATAATACCTTCAGTAGAGGAATAATCTCA
>NZ_DAMALV010000062.1:0-5994 GCF_032069585.1 Moraxella sp. CTOTU48268 | reverse complement strand
GCTAAGTACAAAGGCTATGACGCAGGAAAGAAAGTATCAGGGATTAAGCGCCATATTGCAGTAGACAGCCAAGGCTTGCCGCATGCTATCTGTATTACCACTGCCAATATCACCGACCGTGAGGGTGCTACAACGTTACTTCGTCAACATGCTAAACGCTTAAGCCGCGTAAAAAATGTGATGGTTGATGGCGGTTATCGAGGTGAGCCATTTGCTAATAGTGTTAAATCTATTTTAGGCGAAACCGTTACCACAGGAGTTGCCAAAAGAGATGAATTGCACACGTTTAAAGTCATACCAAAGCGATGGGTTGTAGAACGTTCGTTTGCTTGGCTTGAGAAAAATAGACGCTTATGGAAAAACTGTGAGCGTCATTTAAATTCGAGCCTTCAATTTACCAATCTTGCTTTCATCGCTTTGTTATTGAAAAGATTGTGAACAGGTTCTAACAGCTCTTTTGGGGTAACACCCACATTTAACGCCGCTCGCATATGTAATTGTAATTGGGGCATAGCATTACCTAAAGAAACTAGCGAGGCGACGGTTAGCATTTCTCTTGTTTTTAAATCTAAGCCCTCTCTGCCAACCACGGCACCAAAGGCATAATCAGTTATTAAGTTAGGTAAATCCGCATCTAGCTCGCTCAAACGCCCAGTTACCTTATCTGCTAAGCCTGTTTCAAGAGTATCCATAATGGCTCTGCCATAGGCTGTTAAATCGTTCATCATAGTCATTTAAATCCTCACTTAACGGTTGTTTGAAGGAATTAGCAATATTAACAATATCGAACCAGCAATAATTAATCCTGCGTATAAATACAGTTGGGAAATCGGAAATTGTGCTACACCCCATGCCCCAAGTATCGCTCCTAAACCAATGGCTAAATTAAAGCAAGAGACATAAATCGCTGAAGCAGGAAATACTTCTTTATCTGCCAACTTCAATACCCAAGTTTGAAAGCCTACAAAAATACCTGACACTGCTAATCCCCACACTACCAGACAAGTAAAAATGGTTATTTGTGAAAGATTTTTCTGATTCAGACCTAGATAAAGAAGGGTAGAACTCATCAATATAATTGAAATGCTAACAGTAGGCTTTAAAAATTTATCGATGGTAAACCCTGTGATAAAATTACCTAATAACCCTGCAATACCGAACGTAAATAATGCGATAGGAATATAGGTCGAAGGGAATAGCTGTTGCGTCTGTAGCCAAGGTTCAATAAAGGTAAAAGCCGCAAAATGAGCTGTAATGACAATTAACGTTGCCAGATAAATTTTTCTTAAGGTTGCTGACTGAAAAACGTGCTTTAATGATGCAATGCCAATGGCACTGTTTGACTGTATTCGAGGAATTAGCAATAAAATACCCACTAGTGCAATCGCACTTAATATAGCCATTAACCAAAATGCGTTATGCCACCCTAAAGCTATACCAATATAATTGGATAACGGTACCCCAAACACGCTTGCAGCAGATACACCCCCAAATACGATGGAAGTTGCCACACCAATATGCTTAGGTGGTACGATGGCAACGGCTGTTGCACCAATGATTGCCCAAAATGAACCATGAGCCAAAGCCCCAATTACTCGAGCTACCAGAAGCATCGAATAGGTTGTTACGGTCGCTGATAATGTATTTGACGCTAATAGTATAGTGATCAGAACAATGAGTAATGTCTTCTTTGCAATATTGCCTAGAAAAACTGACGCAAGAATGGCACTGAATGCCCCTACCCACGCATAAATCGTAACCGTTACACCAATCTGGGATTCTGAAACCCCGAAGTCCTTAGCCATTGGGGTTAGCAAACCAACAGGGGCTAATTCTGTGGTGACAATGATAAAGGTTGAAATCGCAAGCACCAATATGGCTAACCAATTTTTTATTGATAAGTTAGAGTTTTCCTCTACATTCATAGTTACGCCCATAATATTTCATCCTAAAGACGATATTTAATGCCAATTTTTTAGCCACATAATCTGAAAAAAAATAAACTGCCTTTAATTTGTCAGTTGAGCTAGATAGGCATAATCTATCATCCATAAAATTTTGTGGAATTCTTAATTGTGTTATACTTTTTTGGTATCACCATTTTTGAATTTTTTCTAATAAGAAGTTGTTCATGACTACCCCTTATTTACCCACTAGATTGCCTACTATTAGGCAGATTCAATGCTTTTTAGCGGTTTGTCACGAGTTAAACTTTAGAAAAGCCGCAGAACAGCTAAACTTGACCCAACCGCCTTTAACACGGCAAATTCAAGCTTTAGAAGACTTAATTGGACAACCTTTATTTTTGCGGAATACCCATGAGGTACTCCTCACCACGGCTGGTCAAGAATTATTAGAAAAAGTCGAACCGCTACTGGATGACTTAGCTGAAACTATTGAATTGGTTTCCCGTCCTAAGAAAATTAAGATAGGTTATACCCGGTTTGTCAATTTTGAGAACATCCCCGCTATTTTTAATCAATTAACTCAGTTTGACGCTCTAATCGATTCAATTCATGAGAATTTTACCTCACAACAATTACTGCAGAATTTGTTGAAGGGTAAGTTGGACATTGTTTTGATTGGGGAAAAGGTTTTCATCGATGATGCGGTAAGATTTGTGAAGGTTTATACAGAGCCTTTGATGTTGGTGATACCTTCAAATCATATTGTCAGTAAAAACCAGTCTGTGGCGTTAAGCGAGGTAGCAGATTTGCCTTTATATTGGTTTAGCAGAAATGAAAACCCTGCCTATTATGATAAGTGTGAGGCATATTTCCAACATTTGGCGGTGCTTTTAAAAAAAGTAGCAGAACCTAAAGACTCGATCATGATGTTTGATAAAATCGCTAAAGGCAGAGGTATTGCCCTGATGCCACGTTCAGTTTGCAACTTCCAGCAACCAGGCTGTTGCTGGAAGACACTGACAAATGAAGATAATGAGCATTTAAATATTGATATCTATATGGCAGTACGCTGTAATGAAAAGAATGCGGCGGTTCTTGATATTATTGAAAGCCTTACATCCCTATAAATATCAATTTTCAGCGTTTATTTATTTAAACTTACGCATTGACGCCTTTCATACCTTCATCGCTGTAACGATTGCCTTGTACTTGGATTTCATTGGGAAGATGATTTAAAAATTTTACATCATCTTCCTCAAGTACAATATCCGCGGCTTTCGCATTTTCTATCAAATAGGAAAGTTTTTTAGTGCCTGGAATCGGCACTAATTTATCGTATTGAGCCAGTAGCCAAGCTAGCGCAATTTGCCCCATGGTTGCTTGATACTTTTGAGCAATGGGCTCAATGGTGGTTAATAATCGAATATTATGATTTAAGTTCTCAGGTGAAAACCGTGCATTGTGTTTGCGAAAATCCTTGTCGCTAAAATCATCATTACTGGTATATTTTCCTGTTAAAAATCCTCTGCCTAATGGCGAATATGGTACGAAGCCAATTCCCAGCTCTTTCACCGCAGGCAAAATGTCGGTTTCAATATCCCGTGTCCATAACGAGTACTCTGTTTGTAATGCGGTAATAGGAAAGACGGCATGAGCTTTACGAAGGGTAGTCTCTGAAACTTCACAAAGACCAATGTGGCGTATTTTACCTTGCTTGACAAGGTCTGCCAGACAACCTACGCTTTCTTCAATAGGCACATTTTTATCAATGCGATGTAGATAAAATAAATCGATGGCATCTAAGCCTAGACGTTTTAAAGACTCGTCACAGCATTGGGTTATGTACTCAGGAGAATTATTAATTGCACGGTTGTAGCTACCTGCTTGCAAGCGTTGAATACCACATTTTGTAGCAATAATAAATTTTTGTTTATCTTGCTGGGGTAAGTCATTTATGAACTTCCCCAACAACTGTTCATTATGACCGCCACCATACATATCGGCAGTATCAATAAAATTCATATCCAAATTTAGGAGTTCATTAAGCACCGTTAACGACTGGTTATCATCGACGTCACCATAAAACTCACTTAATCCCATGGCTCCAAAGCCGATACTGCTAACCTGTAAGTCGTTAGCCAAAAGTCTGGTTTTCATAACAATTGTTCCATAATAGTAAAACGTCATCTTCACTGTTTTATAAAATCGATGGAATTGTTATTTATGTGATATAAAAAAGGTATCATAGAGCTTTGAGAATTTTTTAAACCTGAATTCAACAAAAATAGGTGTTCTAATAAAAAATAACCTTATAAATTCCTCCGTTTTTTTTATCATACACCACTTCTTGGGTAATTTACTCAAGTGTATTGCAAGCTATAACAATACTATTTGTAAGCTTGTTGGCTATTTACTGTTTGCAAATAGCTTTTTAACCATTTTAAAAACGCAGGACTGGTACGAGTGACATTCAGCCGAATATGCGTATTATTCTTTGCGGTAGGACTAAATAAATGGCTCGGGGCAACTATCCAATCGTCTTTGTAAGCTTGCAACGCTAAGGCCTTACTATCAACACCGACATTAAGCCACACAAATAACCCTTGCATCGTGTGATTGGGATACACTAAACCAATTTCATTAAGCGATTTTTTTAACATCTCATGGGCGTCTCTGAGTCGCCGCTGCATGGTCAAAAGGTGTTTCTTATAGGCATTGTCTTGCCAAATCTCACAAATGGTGCGTTCGGTCAGTTCAGGGCAGGTCATATTGGTCAGCATTTTTTGTCTTAACACTGCTTCAAGTTTCGCTTGTGGGCAGCAAACCAGCCCGACCCGCCAATTGCCGCCAAGTACTTTTGATACCCCTGTCACATAGAATACTCTTTGCAGTCCGTCGAGTGTGGCGTATCGCATGACGTTATTGTCTTCGATAAAATACCGATAGACATCATCCTCAACGATATAACAATCATATTCTGCCATAAGCCTTAGTACTTCAAAAATATTATTGGGTGGCAAATTAAACGAAGTCGGGTTATGCAGTACGCTGTTGGTAATATACAGTTTCGGGCGATAACTCTCTAAAATCTGTTGCAACTGCTCAATATCCATGCCATGGCTATTTCGATTAACACCGATGACATTAAGCCCAAGTTGCTGCAAGCAACCAATTATCCAAAACCACGTTGGATCATCAACCAACACATAATCACCTGTTTGGCACATGGCTCGTGCAATTGTTTCAATCGCAGAAGACACCCCTGATGTGGTAAGCATGGCATCAGGATGTGCCAAGATATTAATATCTGCCAACTGCCTAGACAGTTGTTCTCGTAGTGGTAAATAACCTTGCAAACTACCGTAACCATATACGAAATTCATGTGCTGGGAGACTTTTTTATGGGCTTTAATAATGTGGTTCTGTGGATACAGCCATTCAGGCGATAACAAACCGCTACCCGAACAATGTAGCGCAGGAAAATCATTAAATAAATGCTGAAGCAACCAACCTGTATCTAACACGTTTTGGTTTAGGACAGGCACATCAACTTTTGCTAATATTTGCTGAGTGGGTAAGCTAACATAATAGCCAGAGCCTTGCTTGGCATAAATTATGCCTTGTGCGACCAGTTTGTCGTAAGCTTGCGACACTGTATAAGCCGAGACATTCAAGGTTTTTGCCAGTTCTCGTACCGCAGGGATACGCTCACCTTTTTTATAGATTTGCCAATGAATATTGTCTTGAATGTGATTAATCACTTGTTGGGTTTTGGATGTCATTATTTTATACCGTAGGTTTTTTTATTAAAACTGGGTTAAAGTTAATAGTCTGACACATATAAAAAAACCACTGTTGAGCTTTCATAATGTCTTCAATTGGAATATTAACTGCTCCATATCTTGCATCAGCAGCACATTCAATAAAGTTAATATCCTTTAATGAAAGGTTATCTTGATAGTTTTCATTATAGGCTTTAGCAAGCTTAACAATACTATGACCATACTTTGCCTTAAGTTCCTTTTCAGTTAGTATAATACTCCCCGAAAACTAGACCAAAAAATTGTAGCAAATAAGATAGAATAGC
>NZ_DAMALV010000061.1:0-6604 GCF_032069585.1 Moraxella sp. CTOTU48268 | reverse complement strand
TCATCGCTACTAGCAAAAGCTTGGTTGGCTAAGCCCAATTCAACTGCCTGTTTGCCTGTGATTTTTTCACCCATCACAAACACCTCAAAGGCACGCTGATAACCAATTTTTTGCGTCAGTAAAAGGGTGGAACCTGCTTCTGGCACCAAAGATAAATCCACAAATGGGGCTAATAATTTAGCGCTTTCTACGATATACACCAAATCACAATGAAGTAGTAGCGTCAAGCCAATGCCAACGCCTGAGCCTGTCACCGCTGCCACGATGGGTTTGGGATAATCGCCCAAAAACTGCACAAAATCTAACGCATTAAGCTTGGCATCGTCATTTTCTGCTTTGTTTAAAAAATCGACAAGATCATTACCTGCGGTAAAAAAATCACCGGTTGACGTAAACAAAATCACTCGAATATTATCGTCACTTTTTGCCTGCTCCATCGCAGTTTGTACGGCTTGGTACATGGCATTGGTTAGGGCATTTTTTTTATCAGCACGATTAAATTGGATTTCTAAAACGCCATTTTGCGTGTGAAAATTGACAAGTTGTTTCATGAAAGTGTTTACCTTAGTATCTCATCAGTGTCTAGTAGGTATCTAGTGCTAAAAACCAAGTCAACAATATAGCATTATTCTAAGCTGAGATTCTAAAATTAGTGAGACAATGACGGCAAAAAACTCAAACTGAAAAAAATTAAAACCAACGTACCAAGCGTTAGATACCATGCGTTCAGAAAATTTTAGCCAATAAAAAAGGCATTTAAATTAAATGCCTTTTTTTAATTGATATTTTAAATTGATTGCATAGTTAACTAATACAGCATTAACCAATACGGCGTTTACCAGTGGCTAGCTCATAAACGAATAGCACAATAATGGCACCAATTACTGAGAAAATTAGACCAGTAAAGCCACCATTGGCATTCATGCCTAGCATACCTGCTAAGAAACCGCCCACTAATGCACCAATAATACCCAGTACAATGGTAAGAATCCAACCCATTGCGTCGGCACCTGGCTTGATAGCACGGGCGATAACACCAACGATAAGACCCATGATAATCATATAAATAAAGCTCATTTTAACACTCCTCATTTTTTAACTTGTCTAGTTTTTAATTTGTTTTGTTGCTTAATCGATTGGCAGGCGTTACAGGGCTAAATTGTTATATTTATGGTTTTAACTAATAACTGCCTCTCTGATGACTGGTATTTTATAGACAAGCTACCCGCAGTTAAAATGTTGGTTTGTTAATTATGTAAGTTCTCTTTGACGTATTAAGAGGATTTTTTATTTAATGTAATGCTATGTCAGTAGAGACGATTAAATGTAAATTCCGTTATCTAGATTCGATTTCTTGATAAAGCGCAGCGTATTGCTGGGTGAGTTTATGTTTGGGGTCCAAATAAATCAGCGGTAAGCTTTGATGGTGGGATTGTTTCATGATAATCGAAGGGCTAAGTTTGGTGTTATACACAGGATAGCCTTCATTGACCAACGTTTGTACCACTTCTTTGGGTAAATTGGCACGTGGGTCAAACTGATTGACGATAATACCTTCAATTAACAAGTCACTATTATGGTCTTGGCGCGTCTCTAAGATATTTTGCACCAAGGTTTGCAGCGCGCGTTTGGAGAAAATATCACAATCAAACGGGACGATGACACGATCAGCCGCGATCAATGCCGACAAAGTAAAAAAGTTAAATGCCGGTGGCGTATCAATGTACACCCGATCAAACTGCTGCGTTAAAAGGCTTAAGCCGTCTTTTAATTTATAAATTTTATGTTTGCTTTCAAGGGGCTGCAAAATATCGGCAAGCATGGGACTGGCTGGAATCAGTGATAAATTATCAAATCGGGTGGTGTGAATGCAGTGCTCCAACCCTTGATTGCGACTACCCGTCATACCGCCAAATGGAAATGCAAACATCATCGGCATAGGGCTAGACGTCGCTTGCAGGGTTTGTGAAAAGAAATTTTCAATATTGGGTTCTGTGATATGCGCGGGATGAATGTCTGTGGCCGCATCGCCGATGATATATTGGGTAGCGTTGCACTGTGGATCAAGGTCGATGAGTAAGGTGCGCAAACCTTGATGAGCGCTCATCGCGGCAAGATTGACAGCAATGCTGGATTTACCAACACCGCCTTTTTGATTAAAAATGACTCGGGTAAGCATTGTGTAACCTAATATTTGTACAAATAATCATGAGTATGCTAAAAAATCACGATTTTTGCTAGCAAATTTATAAGGTTAGAACAGTTAGGCTTGCTGCAGTGCCTTCACCAGTCGACCATGAATACCTTCAAAGCCGCCATTTGACATCACAATCACCGCATCGTCATCGCCAATGTGCGCTGCAATATGCTCAATAATCGCATCGGTCGATGTCATCACTTGTTGGTTGGCAGCATTGCCAATAGCATCGGCGACTGACCAATCTAGATTGGCAGGTTGATACCAAATAACTTGGTCGGCGATACTCGCTGACGGCGCGAGTAAACCTTGGTGGGTGCCCAGTTTCATGGTGTTTGAACGCGGTTCAATCACTGCCCAGATTTTACGGTTTGGGTTATCCGCAAAACGTTTTTTGGCACCATCAAGCGTGGTTTCAATGGCGGTTGGGTGGTGGGCAAAGTCGTCATAAACTTCTATCTGTTTGCCGTTGTTATCGATTGTGCCGACCAACTCCATACGGCGTTTGATACCCGCAAAATTGGATAAGGCTTCACAGGCTTGTGCAACTGATATGCCAACATTGTAGGCTGCTGCAATTGCCACTAAACCATTATTGACGCTATGTAGCCCGCTCATCTGCCAATTGACTTGTCCTTTGTGCCCCTCAAACATGACTTCGTATTGGCTTCCGTCTTGTTTCACTAGCTTGGCTTGCCAATCGGCGTGGGGATTAGTGCTAGCAATCGTTGTCCGCCAAATCGGGGTCCAACAGCCTTTTTTAAGGGTTTCTTCCAAGCTTTCGGTATCTGCTGGCATGATGATTTTGCCATTTGACGGTATCATACGTACCATATGATGAAACTGGGTTTGGATGGCGGCAAGGTTTGGGAAGATATCGGCGTGGTCGTATTCAAGGTTGTTTAAAATGGCGGTGGTTGGGCGATAGTGAACAAACTTAGAGCGTTTATCAAAAAAAGCACTGTCATATTCATCCGCTTCGATGACAAAATAACCTTCATGATCCGCAGTTTTATCACTACCCAAATAACTACTGTGGGCAAACGCTTGTTGTAGGCGTTCATCTTGGGTATCAACAAGTGGCACGCCACCAATCAAAAAGCCGGCATCAATGCCTGCATAGTGTAAAATCCATGCCAGCATCGTGGTAGTGGTGGTTTTGCCATGCGTGCCTGCGACGGCTAATACATGACGGTATTGCAATACCTGCTCTGCCAAAAACTGCGGGCCTGAGGTATAAGGAATACGCTCATTGAGCATATATTCAACCGCTTCGATGCCGCGCTTCATGGCATTGCCGACAATCACCAAATCAGGTGCAGGTTGTAAATGACTAGCGGCGTACCCTTGCATAATCTCAACACCCGCATTTTTAAGCTGGGTGGACATTGGTGGATAGACATTGGCGTCCGAGCCTGTCACGGTATGTCCAAGGTCACGCGCAAGCAGCGCCAACGAACCCATGAAGGTACCACAAATACCAAGAATATGAATGTGCATAAGTTTGCCTTAGGTCAAATACGCATTAGCGGCTAACCAAAGCCGCTAAACCTTGCTAAAAATTAACAATTTTAAAGGACAAATCATGCTTTGTCAGCTATTAAATCCAGTTGCAGGTTAACTTGCTCACAAACACCCATGTCTAGTTTTCGGCAACCCATCCTGCCAAAGAGGTACAGAAAAATAGTTTTACAAATTACAAAATAGTTTTACAAATTACTATGACAGTGCTAAGTTACTATAAATTCACCAAAATAGTGTTTTTGCACTATTTTTATGAAGTTAAAGCATTGAGGAGTGGTATGAAAAGCAGTGAGTTATTAAGCATTTTAAAGCAGTGTCATAGTAATGAGCCAGAGTTTATCCAAGCGGTCGAAGAATTTTGGGAAGATATCGCAGCGGTTTATGACCAATCCACTGTTTATCAACACCTTAATCTATTTGACCGCTTAACCAACCCCGACCGTGTTATTCAATTTCGTATCAACTGGGAAGATGACCAAGGCAATGTTCAAGTCAACCGCGGTTGGCGTGTGCAATTTAACAATGCATTAGGCCCTTACAAAGGCGGTATCCGTTTTCATCCCAGTGTGAATCTTTCGGTACTAAAATTTTTAGGGTTTGAACAAATCTTTAAAAACGCATTGACCGGTCTGCCCATGGGTGGGGGTAAAGGCGGTTCGGACTTTGACCCAAAAGGTAAATCAGACGCCGAAATCCGCCGATTTTGCTATGCCTTTATGCGCGAATTAGCGCCTTATATTGGTGCAGATATAGACGTACCTGCGGGTGACATCGGTGTCGGTGGCCGCGAAATTAATTATATGTTCGCTATGTATAAGACGCTTAATCGTGAGTTTACGGGGGTATTAACCGGTAAGACAGTGGGACAAGGTGGTAGCTTGATTCGTACCGAGGCAACCGGGTTTGGTCTTGTTTATTTTTTACAAAACATGCTAGAAGCCCATCATGACGATTTGATGGCTAAGACTGTCTTGGTCTCAGGTGCGGGCAATGTATCGCTACATGCGGCACAAAAATGTATTGAGCTTGGTGCACAAGTACTGACATTATCAGACTCAAAAGGTACCTTATATCTCAAGCAGGGCTTTACCTTAGAGCAAATTGAAGCGCTCAAAACTTATAAAGCGCAAGGCAAACGTTTAAAAGACTTCGTCGGCACCAGTGATGACGCAGAATGGATCGACGGTAGCCGCCCATGGCATATCAAAGCCGATATTGCCTTACCTTGCGCCACCCAAAACGAAATCAATGGGCACGATGCGCAAAATCTGGTCAATCATGGCGTTAAATACGTGGCAGAAGGTGCCAATATGCCCAGTGATGCCGATGCCATCGCCATTTTCCAAAGTAATGGCGTCATCTATGCGCCGGGAAAAGCCTCGAATGCCGGTGGGGTCGCGGTATCAGGTCTTGAGATGTCACAAAACTCGGTACGTCAATAC
Organism: Moraxella sp. CTOTU48268; assembly: GCF_032069585.1. Lineage (NCBI taxonomy): Bacteria > Pseudomonadati > Pseudomonadota > Gammaproteobacteria > Moraxellales > Moraxellaceae > Moraxella > Moraxella sp. CTOTU48268. The sequence continues at coordinate 1,441 of NZ_DAMALV010000061.1, read as the reverse complement.
GCAACCTTTGCGGTGCTTGATGAGCAATTAAAAACCATTATGAAAAATATCCATGACGATTGTTTTAACCATGGTAAACAAGCGGATGGGAGCATTGATTATAAAAAAGGCGCCAACCTAGCAGGCTTTAACAAGATTGCTAAAGCCATGGTGAATTACGGCATTTTATAATGTTAAAAAACCCCTCATTAACTTTAATAAATAAAAAGCTCCGTCATTGTGATGGCGTTTTTTATTGAAGCCATAGCAATCAGTCAGCACAAGCCTGAAAAAATTTAAAGCTGGTGCTAGGCAGCCAATTCACATTGAGTTTTTTGTTTTGTAATTGCACAAAGCCCACATGTCCACCATGCTGGCTATAAAGTAAGCGCACACAAGGTGACACATCGGCTTGGGTGGCAAGAATTCCCAAAAATGGGTCGTCTTTGGCAGTGATAATCAGCGTAGGTTTAGTGATGTTTTTGAGTACAGGTAGGGCAGACGCTTGGATGTAATAATTCGCCCCTGTGCCAAAACCATGGCGCGGCGCGGTATATAACTCATCAAACTCATCAATCATCTTGATATTTTTTAAGGCGTTGATTAGTGCTGGCTCGTCGACCTTTTTTAAGGCTTTTTGCAATAAAGGATTGAGCAAATAAGGCGTATACACCCGTTTGGCGACAAAACGATGCATGGCTTTTGCCGAAGTCGTCAAATCGACTGGCGCAGAAATCACCACCGCTGCTTCACAGGCAGCTGCATCGCCTTGCTCGCCCATATAACGCGCCAGCATATTGGCGCCGAGCGACACGCCACTGGCTACAATTCGGCTATAACCGTACTGAGTTTTTAGCAGGCCAAACATATGCACCGCTTCGGCAGTATCACCCGCGTTATAGTCCAATTCTGAGGTATTATCCACCCCGCCGCAGCCGCGAAAATGGACGATAACCGCATCATACCCCAATCGGTGCGCTTGGTGGGCAAAGGCAATGGCGTAATGGCTATCACTGCTGCCTTCAAGCCCATGAAACATCACCGCCAATGGCTTATCAAGGTTTGGCTGATTGTCGGTATTGGCAAATACAAAGTCATAAGCCACTTGGGTGGTGCCGGTACGGTCAGGGTGAAGGTGTCGCTGATAGTTAGGTTTTGGCAGTTTGATAAACTTGGGTAAAATAGTTTGAATGTGGGGATTGGCTAAGAAAAACGGGGTGCGAAATGGCGTTAGGGGTAGTTGATGAATGTTCATAATATGCCTAGTGATTGTTATGATTTTTGACTATTTTACGGCTTTTTGACAGTTTTTTCATGGTGACTTGTAAGGTAAGTTTAGGGTGTTTTATAGGTTTTTTTGAGAACAATTTTGCTAGGCTATCGCTTTTACGCTACTGCTGTGGTTATTGGCTTTTGGTTATTCACTGGCTTTCACAGTCCCGTAAAAGCCGATTTTTTCGCT
>NZ_DAMALV010000060.1:0-7277 GCF_032069585.1 Moraxella sp. CTOTU48268 | reverse complement strand
CTAAAACTAGTCCCTAACAATCCTACTTTGTCCAAGCCTTGTTTAGCAATGGCTTCGGCTGTGATGTCAATCAAATGTAAAAATGGGACATCTATCGCATCTGTAATGAACTCAGCGACTTTGTGCATGGTATTGGTGGCAAGTAAGATTCCATCAACACCTGCGAGTACTAAGCGTTTTGCAGCATCCGCTAACATCTCACCTGCTTGTTGCCAGTTGCCTTGTTTTTGTAGTTGAGCAATTTCTTCAAAGTCGAGATTATAAATAACCAGTCTAGCCCCATGATTAGCGCCAAGAAGTTGATTGATTTGTTCATTGATTGTTTGGTAGTAGCTGATTGAACTTGCGGTACTCATGCCGCCAATAATGCCGAGTAGTTTCATATGATGATGCCTATGGTTAGTTCCTATTTTAATTGGCTACTATAGGGTAATTTAATAGTTAATGCCCGATACAGTTGTTTTTTAAATTTCAAAATTGTGTGGGTGATTTAAACATCACAATTATTTGCCGAAAACCATTAGCAAAGAATCCTGTCCGAAACTCGAAGGCATCACCACTAAAACTTCGATAGCATGGTTTTAACCTAATAAGGAGACAACCATGCTAACCCACCCTCAAATTAAATACCAGCGCTTTACCATCGAGCCTTTTCCCACCCGCACCTGGTGCAACAACCAGCTTACTACTGCCCCGCGCTGGTGCTCATCTGACTTGAGAGATGGCAATCAAGCCTTAATCAATCCGATGGACTCGGACAAAAAGTTGTATTTATTCAATCATTTGGTGGCGATTGGCTTTAAAGAAATTGAAGTGGCTTTTCCTTCAGCATCTGAAACCGATTTTAACTTTGTACGACAGTTAATTGATGACAAGCTTATTCCTAACGATGTATGGATTCAAGTCATTACCCAATCACGTCCTGAACTTATTGCCAAGACCTTTGACGCATTACAAGGCGCATCCAAAGCGATTGTCCATTTATACAATGCCACTGCCCCTGTCTTTCGTGAGGTGGTATTTAATCAAGACAAAGCCAGTACCATAGAATTAGCAGTAAATGGGGCAAAGTTGGTTAAACAGCATTGTGAGCAAAATCCCAATACCCAATGGCAATTTGAGTATTCACCAGAAACTTTTTGCTTTACTGAGCGAGAATTTGCCTTAAAGATTTGTGAAGCGGTTAAAGACGTTTGGCAACCGACGGCTAAACGACCTATGATTATCAATCTACCTGCCACGGTTGAGATGAATACGCCCAATGTATATGCCGATCAAATTGAATGGTTTATGCAAAATTTTTCGGATTTATCGCATATCACCATCAGCATTCATCCACATAATGACCGAGGGACAGGGGTAGCCTGCGCTGAACTTGCCATGCTTGCAGGAGCAACCCGAGTCGAAGGCTGTCTATTTGGTAATGGTGAACGCACCGGTAATGTTGACTTGGTAACACTGGCGTTAAATCTATATACTCAGGGCATTTATCCCAACTTAGATTTTTCAAATCTTCAACAAACGGCTAATGTAATGACCTATTGCAATGAGCTGCCGATTCATCCACGACATCCATATGCCGGTGAACTCGTATTTACTGCCTTTAGTGGCTCTCACCAAGATGCGATTAAAAAGGGTTTCGCTAAACGTCAAGAAAATCCAAATAGTATTTGGAATGTGCCGTACTTTACCATTGATCCTAAAGATATTGGTGCAACCTATGAAGCAGTCATACGGGTCAATAGCCAATCTGGTAAAAGCGGTGCAGCATGGCTGCTTGAAACCCATCATGGCATCAAATTACCCCGTGCGTTTCAGCTGGACTTTAGCCAACAGGTTAAAGACTTTACCCACCAGCATGAAAAAGAAGCCAGTATGGCCGAGATTTGGCAGTTGTTTAAAGAACGTTATGGCTTAAATTTATATCAGCCAGCAGGCTATCAAGTACAGGGTTTTACTGGGAGAAACAATGCCAATGACTATCATCTAACGGTTGAGCTTTCTAACCCCAATGAGTTAACAATTGAGGGAGTAGGCAACGGAATACTCTCTGCTTTTGTTAATGCGATTAACAGCCACTTTGATAGACGATTTAGCATTGAGCAGTATGATGAGCATAGCTTAGGGAAAGCCAGTGATAGCCAAGCGATTTGTTATGTGATGCTAAAAGAAGATGATGAGTCGTTTTATGGGGTAGCCATTGGCGATGATGTGGCAAAAACGTCGATGCAGGCGGTTTTGAACGCTGGGATTGGAGCAGCGGATAGATTGCAATAAGCTGTTAACGCAGGTTTAGGTGCTGGATAAAATCGTTCTTATTTTCAGGTGATACCAAAATATGCTCGATTTTATTCGGCTTTACTTGATAACTGATATCCAATCTGTCTAGGGACAAGGCAGGCGACGCTATTAAACGATGGCTAGGCTTAACATCAATAATGGTATTGCGAGGAATGACAGTATTAGAGAAGCCACTATGTATGATTAAATCCGTTTGGGTCAATTGATAGGATGTTTTAAACACAGGCAACCACATTAATACCAGAGCAAATACTGTTGGAAAAAATAGCACAAAATAACTTTGAACTAATGGTATATGCTTATGTCGATGATAAATGAAGGGAGACACCAACAATGATATACTGCCCATAACAAATATGATGATGAGCCAGTTATCAATTTTAGAATAGAAAGTAAACATAAATCATTATCGCTCATATTGAGCAACGTATTGGGTCGGTGATAGCCCAATACGTTGTTTAAAAGCGGTACTAAACGCACTAGGACTGTCATAACCAACAGTTAATGACACATCGACTACGCTTTGACCTTGCAATAATAGCTCAAGACTGTGCTGCAACCGTAGCCGTCTTAGCCATTCAATAAAGCTCAACCCTGTTTGCTGAGTAAATTGCCGTGATACCGTGCGTTCACTGATGTTAAGCAGGTGGGCAATATCAGCAAGTGCCCATGGGTGAGAGAGTCGCTCGCTAATTTTTTCAAGCAAGGCTTGATATTCAGGCAAAGTGGGCTGTGGTACTTCAAATTCTGCGAGCGGTGTTAAACATCGAAGTTCATCAAGTATCAGCTCAACGATCCAGGCTTCACGGGTATTGGTTTGATAATGACTGTTAATACCAACGGCACTGCTAAGCAACGCTTGCAATAACTCGCTTATCGCCACCACTTGACTGCGGTTAAGTAAATCCGCCCTTGTCAGCGGCTCAATAAAAGCAGATAAGACTTGGGTATTCTTTAAAATGGTTAGGTGATGTTCCGTACCTTGTGTCAGCCATATTCCCCGATTTTGGGTAATGGCAAATTGACCGTTAGGCGCTGTCACCCGGATAAAGCCATGTTTGACAATAATCAGCTGATGACAGACATGGCTGTGCAATGGCTCACACATCCCTGTTTCGTACTGCTTTTCAACAATGCTTAATGGCTGTTGAGGCTGTAAAGATTGAAAGTACATATACTATAGTCAATTCAATGGCTTAACAATGCTAAAAGTTTTCACGTCCATTATACTTGAAAAATGTTTAAGCTCTCCAATGTAGTGTTTAGCTTTACGCCCTTTGATGGCCAACCTTTGACTCAACCTAGCTGGTGGAAATATTTGCTTTTATCAAAGCTGTTTGGGATTTGGCTATTAGCCTTTCTATGGAGAGATAAAATGAATGATAAATATGTGTATTCAGCGATCATGTCGATGCTATCGATTCTAGCAGGTATTATTATCATGTCAGCGGTTGCAATAATTTATTGAATCTTCTGCAATTGGAGTCTTGAGGCTTCGCTTCGCCCAGCAATTTAAAGCTTAATTCAGTTGGTTATACGTCTGGTAAATAAAACTCACCCTTACCTACCGCGATCACATTGCCACCCACATAAATAGTTTGTTTCTCATCAACTTTCAGCATTAACCGATTAGGACGCCCTATCTCATCACCTTGAAAAATACGTTTATGGATTGGGTGCTGGTTTTGTGAAATAAAATATGCACCCAGATTGGCACAGGCTGACCCAGTTCCGCTATCTTGCACTATTTGATTATTTTCTATCGAGAAAAACCGTACAAACACATCATCGTTGTCTTGGTACCACAAATATAGCATGGCAAGCTCGTTGTCTTTTTGACAAATAGTTTGCAGTTGCTCTTTATTGATTTTAGCGTCATATAGCTTCTGCTTTGATAGCACGTTTAATAGTAATTGCGAAGTCCCTGTATTCATCCAATAAGCCTGATTGGCGATATCATCTGCCATCAATCCTGTTATTTTTGCCAGCTCTTCATGTGTCGCGACACTGATGCGCTGTTCAAAACCTGTTAAAGACAGTTCGACATGGCTATCATTAACTTGGACCTCTACTGGCTTGGCTATGGTGTTTAACACAAAGTTATTTAATAAATTTTGCAGTTGTTGAATAACAAATGCTGAACCAAGCGTGGGATGACCTGCTAATGGCATTTCATAATTTGGGGTAAAAATACGTAAATCGGCAACCGCTTGAACGCCATGCTTAGCAGTGGGAGCAAATAAAAATACGGTTTCACTTAGATTAAACTGCTGAGCAATCGCTTGCATCTGCTGATCAGTTAAGCCATCGGCACTAGGAAATACAGCAAGAGGGTTACCACCAAAGTGATTGTCAGCAAAAACATTAACAATATGATAGGTATAGGTCTGCAAAATGAATTTCCTTCGCGATAGGCTAAAAAATTAGTCACTTCAAGGTCAGCACTAATTCAGACCATATAGTAATTTTGGTACATTTGTTCAATTTTATGTATTTGTTATTAAAGTGCTTTGTGGGAATTTTCTTGATTATTTGATTTTTTAGCAATCTTGACCAAGCCTTTACAACAAAAAAATAGAATTTTTTGATTTAACTGGTTTTTTATATCGACAAAATTACTTAGTGTGCTATTTTCTCCGAAATTTTGTGGTGACTCCAAATAAAAAAATCTATCTCTCGCTATCAGCGCTTCCATAGCGTCTAACGCCAAAGCTATTGCGCTATATTTCATGCGATTAGATATCAATAAACATCAAAATTGTGGAATATTATAAAAGCAACGCTATCCTGACCTACCTTTAAAATTTTTAAATGACCTCTGTATTTTAGCTAAAAGAATTAATTTAATCTTAATATCATTTTATAAAAAAAAACAAATGTTATTAAAATGTTTATTTTATGTGTAGGTTATTTAAATTAATAATGTCATATTACTGTATCTCATAGTATAGTAAAAATTCTGTAATAATTCATTTTCGTTTCATACTAATCTTTTGAATAAATTAACTTCAAACTATTTTCGAATTGTTAAATTCAAATGATTAACATTTTTTAAAGCTGATAGAGAAATAATAGAGAATCACTATGAATCAAGTGTACCGTGTGGTATTTAATAGATCATTGGGCGTATGGCAGTGTGTCGCAGAAACCGCTAAATCACGCGGCAAATCCTCAAGTAAGGCTTTTAAACCTTTAGTAATAGCGATGTCGCTGGTATCTGGCAGTGCAATGGCGACAAATTATATGACGAGTACCACGATTACTGATAATCCTTATATCGTCACTAATGATAATATTGATGGTAGCAATACCATAGTGACTGCCCAAGATATGATTATTGGTAATACTGAACAAGGACAACTAAATGTCACTAATACACATATTTTTGACACGTCAAGTTATAATGCGGGGATCTCTCCAAAGCTAAATGTTAACAAAATCTCTTTAGGGCAAAATCAAGGGATAGAAGGCACATTAAATATTCAAGATACCCATTCAGCGAACGAAGGTGTTACGGCATTATTAACCAACGTAGCAGGTGATTTATTAGTTGGCGTCAATGGAACAGGCAATCTAAACGTGGCTCGTCGTAGTGTGCTAAAAGTAGGTGGGAATCTCATTGCCGGCAGCGAAGCGAGCAGTACGGGTAATCAAATAACAATTTCTGAACCAGACAATACAACTTTTTGGAATACCCAAGTTTATGTTGGTAATAATGTCATTATTGGTGATAAAGGTAGTGCCAAACTACAAGTTAACTCAGGAATGATTGGCGCAAAAAACCAATTTATTCTCGGTAATCAGCAGGGAAGCTATGGTGAATTGTTGCATACTGAACAAAGTGGTAGTTCGGGTGCTAGTACTGCTATTATCGGGAATGAAGGCACAGGATTAGCAACGATTTATGATGGTGGTATAAGTGCAGATACGATGATTGTCGGTGCTGGTTCAACCGGCAAGGGTACAATTAACGTGATTGGTGATGGTGCAACTGATAAAAGCTTACCATCATTTGGTGCAAAAAAAGTTATTATCGGCGACAAAGGCGAAGGAATCGTTAATATAAAAGGGCTGTATAATGGTGTTGATAGTTGGTCATATGGATTACATACTGATGAGCTGATCATAGGTAATCAAAAAGGGGCACATGGCACCTTCAACATGGGAGATGGTGTAACTGGGGTAGAGGGTAATCTTGTCGTGGGTAATGAAGGCTCAGGCACACTTAACGCAAAGGATGCAATTCTAGATGTATATAACATTATCAGAAATGAGAACTCGCAATTATCCGATGTGAATTTCGAAAACACTTCTATTCATGCCACCGTAAGTGAACCAAACTTTTTTGCAGGGTTTAATGCGAATACCCCTATTAAGCTTAGCAATAACTTTTTAATTGATGTGTTCCATGAAGATGATCAAGACAAAACTCAAAATTATGTCACAATTAATCCCAACGCTGTATTAACGGGAAATGTAGGTAAATTACCAGACAATTTTATTTCAGAAAATAAGCCTCCACTTGGCTTTATCAAAATGGGCAGTGGCACTTTAGAAATGTCTGCCAACAGCATGCAATGGACGGGTGATACCATCGTTGGGGAAGGTACCATGAAAATTAATGGTGATTATACGCTCAAAGCAGGTAATCGCCTTGGTATTGTTTTACTTGATGATAATGAAAATAATACCTTGGCTGACAGTCCTTACGGTAAATTTATTTTCACCAATAAAGCTGATATTAGTCAAGGTGATTTTTATGTCTATGCTGACAAAGCCATCGAAAATACACCCAAAACAACCATCTGGAAAGATGTCATAACTGCCAACAATCTAGTGGGGCAATTTAAATCAATCGAAGATAATAGTCCTTTAGTCGACTTCTATGCGGATTATAGCAATCCAAATCACGTTAACCTGCAGTTAACAGCGCCAACGCCAACGCCAACGCCAACGCCAACGCCAACGCCAACGCC
>NZ_DAMALV010000059.1:0-7876 GCF_032069585.1 Moraxella sp. CTOTU48268 | reverse complement strand
TTTTGAAAGAAAAGCAATTTGGCGTGCCACTGCAATTTAATAATTTTAAAGACTAACACGCAAAAATTAGTACAGAAAAACTAGCATAAAAAAAGCCCTCTTCTCAAACAGGGCTTTTATTTTTACAGGTTGCTATTAAAGACTTTCTTTCGTACTCGGCAATCTATCCAAAGCTCTTTCATCATATTCCACTGCCATCCGCAGCGCACGAGCAAAGGCTTTAAACGTACTTTCAATTTGGTGATGGCTGTTCTTGCCTTTCAAGTTATCCAAATGAATAGTTATCATGGCATGATTGACAAAGCCATAGAAAAATTCACTGAACAAATCCACATCAAACCCACCAATCATCGCACGGGTAAACGGGATATCCATGTGCAGTCCAGGGCGACCTGAAATATCCACTACCGCACGGCTAAGGCTTTCATCGAGTGGGGCATAAAAATGCCCATAACGCACGATGCCTTTTTTGTCACCAATCGCTTGTTTGAAGGCTTGACCTAGCGTGATACCGACATCTTCGACGCTATGATGGTCGTCAATGTGGGTGTCGCCGTTACAGGTGATATCCATGTCAATTAAGCCATGTCGTTTGATTTGGTCAAGCATATGGTCAAGAAATGGCACGCCCGTGTCAATGGCGCCTTGACCGGTACCGTCAAGGTTGATAGACACGGTGATTTGGGTTTCGGCGGTATTTCGTGTGACAGTGGCGATACGCGATGGGCGAGTGGTCATGGTTTTCCCTTACAGTTAAAAATCACAGTCTTTTATGTTCAGCATCTTTTTCACGCTGTTTGACAACTTTACGCACTTTATCACGCGCACGGTCTTGTTTGAGCTTGGATAAATAATCTACAAAAACTTTACCATTTAAATGGTCAATTTCATGTTGGATACATACGGCAAGTAGGCCTTGTGCTTCTTCAACAAACGGGTTGCCCTGCGCGTCGACAGCCTCAATTCTGACATGTTTGGGTCTATCGACTTTGTCATAATACTCTGGCACAGACAAACACCCTTCTTCGTAGCTATATAACTCATCAGCTAATGGGGTGATAACAGGGTTGATAAAAACCCGAGGCTGACTGCCATCTTCAGATAAGTCCATCACCACCAATTGAATGTGCTCATCCACTTGCGTTGCCGCAAGACCAATACCTTTGGCGGCATACATGGTTTCAAACATATCATCAATCAAGGTTTTTAAGTCATCATCAAAGTGGGTAACGGGCTTGGCAAGGGTACGAAGCCTCGGGTCTGGGTAGTTTAAAATAGTACGTAAGGCCATAATGGGTCAACTTTTAATTTGGTTAATCTGGCAAAAATTCTCTAAAAAAATTGGCATAGGGTAACGCAAACGCTAAAGTTTGGCTACTATAACCTATATATAGGTGCAAACCAATCGCTTCACAATAGCAAATAATCAATGATAATGATTGAGTGATTAAAATCCACCAAAACCAAATCATTTAAAAAAAGATTTAAAAAGAAAATTTATGAAGCCCCAATTATTTTATGCTATGCTAACCAAAATTTACATAGTGCAAATTATGGGTGATTTTGCGACACATAACACAACATTTGGCTATGATTTTTATAAGTGATGGTAAAGCGTATGCCATTTTAAAGCGTTAAGCGGTTAACCTTGAGCATTGGGCTATGACAAACTATAACACCACGACAATGAAAAAATTATCCTTCGCTTTGTTGGCAACCCTAGGTATGACAGTGACTTCGGTAGCCGCTGCTAACAACCCGCCGCCTCGTATCAAAGCCGATGCGCCCAACCGTTATGTGGTAAAAAAAGGTGATACGCTTTGGGATATCTCCGGTAAATTCTTAGAAAGTCCGTGGCGCTGGAAAGAAATTTGGGCGACCAATAAGCAGATTCGTAATCCGCATCTGATTTATCCAAAAGATGTGATTATTTTATGTGTGATTAAAGGGCAAAAATTGGTTGGTGTAGATACGGGTGAAGGCTGTGCAGGCATTGAAAAAGCCATGAACGCGCCAGTCACCACAACCACAGTGGTAAGTGCCGCAGGTAGCATCGCTGCGATTCCTTTGACTGCCATTGAAACATGGCTTGAGCGCAATATCATCGTATCGCCTGATGACTTTAAAACTACCCCCTATGTGCTTGCTTCAAAAGATAAAAATATTATCACAGGTGTCGGTAACAAAATCTATGCCAAAGGCATGCCACTCATTGTGGGACAACGCTATGGTGTGTATCGTGAGGGCGAACCGTATGTTGACCCAACCACCCGTAAAGTTATCGGTCTTGAAGTCACCCAAGTTGCCGCAGGTATCGTCACTAGCGTAGCATCAAACGGTGTTTCTAGTATCGAGCTTAAAAAATCGTATGGTCAAGAAGTGCGCGAAGGCGACCGTGTATTTGTCGAAGTCGGTCAGTACTTGCCACCCGCGTTTTATCCAAAATCTGCCAGCGTTACCCGTGGCGGTCGCGTGATTCGCATTTTAAATTCTATTAGTAGTGCGGGTCGAGATGGGGTGATTGCCATTAATTTGGGCACCAGCCAAGGCGCTGAGCCAGGCGATGTGTTGACGGTTTATCAAAAAGGCGCTTTAGTCTTGGACGACTACTCACCCGTGAAAGGTGGGGCAGTACGGTTGCCAAGTGAGCAAATCGCTCATGTGATGGTATTTAAAGCATTTAACGATATTAGCTACGCTTATGTACTCGATGCAGAATCACCGATTCATGAGCAAGATTTTTTATTGCCTGCGGTCGGCAACTAACTATCTTGTTTGCCTTTGCTTGCTTGCCCTTAGTTATGCTTGATTAGTAAGCGATTGTTCAAAAGCCAGTCACCTTGACTGGCTTTGCTGTCTTTAAAGTTTTTATCGTGAGAAAAACTTATAATAGCAAACATTCATAAGCCATATACATGCCCAAGGAATATACGTGATGCAGGACTATCAACCTAACCTAAACCCGGCGCAGCAGGCTGCCTTATTGTTATGGCATTTAGTGAACTTATCGGTACCTGTTTATAACAAGCTTGTAGCGCGTTTTGGTAGCGCTGAACAAGCCATTCAAGCCAAGCTGGCAGATTGGCAAGCACTGGGCTTGCATGATAATCACCACAAACGCTTTGCTGAGTTTATCAGCGCCAGCCGAACCAGCCAGTTTTTGAATGATACGCTATTAGAACTATCACAAGGGCAGTATGGGGTTGTGTTTGATAATGATCCTTTATATCCGAATCAGTTAAAAAACATCTATGACCCGCCCCCTTTGCTATTGTATCAAGGCAACTTATCTGCTTTAAGCCAACCACAATTGGCGATCGTTGGGAGTCGTAAACCTAGCCCACATGCCGAAAAAATTGCCTTTGATATGGCGCAATATTTGGCGCACGAAGGCTTATGGATCACCAGTGGGATGGCAGAAGGCATTGACAAACAAGCGCATTTAGGTGCGTTAAGTCTACAGATGACGGGCACACAAGGTGGTACTATTGCGGTACTGGGCAATGGTATTAAACATTGTTATCCAAAAAATCATGCCAGCCTTAAAGCCCATATTATTGCGTCAGGTGGCTGCGTCATTAGTGAATTATTGCCCGATATGCCGAGCAATCGCTACCATTTTCCAAGGCGCAATCGTCTAGTCGCTGGGCTAAGTTTGGCAACTTTGGTTGTTGAAGCGGCTGCCAAAAGTGGCTCGCTCATCACGGCCAGAGAAGCCAACGAGCAAGGCAAACAAGTTTTTGCTATTCCTAGTCATATTGATAACCTCAACGCCAAAGGTTGCCACCAATTGATTCGTGAGGGTGCGACCTTGGTCGATCATCCATCACAAATTTTGGAAGATTTATCAATTTTTAAATCACCGATTGTCAAAGCCACCGAGGTTGAACCAGCGCCGATAGTTGCACAGGCAGTCATCAGTAGTCCTCAATTACCGTCCGAATCAGCGTCAAACACCCAGCCGCACCAAGCACCATTGGCGATGGATGTGCCGCCGCATTTGCAGACACTACTTAATCAACTCGATTGGGTCGGGCAAGATTTAGACAGCTTGGTCGATAAGACCCGCACCGATATTGCCACACTTATGGGCTGGCTGACTGAGCTTGAGCTAATGGGACTGGTGATGCAGCGCGGCGGTCTATATATGCGCTGCCGCCCTTAATTTTGATAAGCCATAAGCAACAAAACTACCAAATAATCGAGGTATATAATGCAATTTAATAACACCCAGCTCGATGCAGTTCAGCAATTTTTACAAGCCGGCAATCTGCTCGCTTATCCAACCGAAGCGGTGTGGGGAATCGGCTGTGATCCATTTAACGAAACCGCAGTGAAACAGATTTTAGAGATTAAACGACGTCCAATCGAAAAAGGTATGATTGTTATTACAGGCGATATCGCGCATATTCAGCCATTCTTACAGACGTTACCACAGCAGGTAGTCAACACCATTGCGGCAAGTTGGCAATCCACCGATGCACAAGCCACCACTTGGTTGTTACCGATTCCTGGGACATTGCAAGGCAAAATCCCCGAGTGGGTCACAGGTGGGCGAGATAGCTTGGCAATACGAGTGATTAGCCATCCGATGATTGCCAAACTATGCAATCACATCGCCCAAGCAGACAACAATAACCCGTTTGGATTTTTGGTATCCACGAGTTGTAACCTATCAGGTTTAACACCTGCTACTGATTTCGCGTCTGCTTATCATTACTTCGGTGATGCCATCGGTTATTTACTCGGCGACACCCTTGGATTTGTTCGACCTAGCCAGATTTTTGATGCTCTCACCCAACAACAAGTACGCGCTTAACGCCATGTTTTTAGCAATGTTGTTTTTAACCATGTTTCTAGCGATTTTTAATCCCTAATTTCATAAATACGCAAATTTAGTGTGGATATATATGAAAAACGTCATTTTGACCCGCAAATAATGCGAATCACTCTTGAAATCAAAGGGATTAACCATTATCAAAGCCAATAACTTTAACCGTTTTAACGTGTAACTGTTACCTTGGTGACGGTTACTTTGATAATAGGAGTGATGATTGATGAATTCAGCTGATAACAACCAAAATACGCAACCGCAAAATCAAACTGACGCCGTCTCAACGGAGTTAAAAGATGCCATGGAACAGTTTGAGCCAAGTAACGAGCAAAAAACCATTCCTAGCGACATCAACTTAAGCACTTACGAGCAGCGTATTGCCGAGCTTGAAGGTCAAGTCAAAGAAGCCAAAGAAGCTCATGCCCGTGCCAATGCTGAAGCCTACAATGCGCGCAACCGCATGGAGCAAGAAACCGAAAAAACCAAAAAATTTGCTTTAGAAAAATTTGCCAAAGACCTATTAGAAACCGTGGATAACCTTGAACGTGCGATTGAAAGTAACCAATCTGACAATGACCCTGTGCTTGAAGGCGTCAAACTTACCCACAAATCGCTGATTACGGTGCTAGAAAGATACGGCGTAAAAGTGGTCGATCCACAAGGCGAAACATTCAATGCTGACCTGCATGAAGCCGTGGGTATTGACCCAGAGGCAAGTGCCAACCAAGTCGGTCAAGTACTACAAAAAGGTTATACGCTAAATGAGCGTTTATTGCGCCCAGCCATGGTTCGCGTGGGCAGCTAGTAGGCAAGCAGTAAACAACGGATTGACCGATGGGTAACAAGCGTAGCAAAAAACTTTTGCTAACTGCTTGAAAAAAACCCTCGGTAAACCGATATAAAAATACAAGACAACGTGGTGCTCATCACCACTTACCATCAAAATAAAAATTGGAGAATTTAATTATGGCTAAAATTATTGGTATTGACTTAGGTACAACCAACTCATGTGTTGCAGTGATGGAAGGTGACAAAGTTAAAGTCATCGACAATGCTGAAGGTGCACGCACTACCCCATCTATCGTTGCTTATAAAGATGACGGCGAAATCCTAGTCGGTCAATCAGCCAAACGCCAAGCGGTAACCAACCCACAAAATACCTTATTTGCTATCAAGCGTTTGATTGGTCGCAAGTTTGAAGACAAAGTCGTGCAAAAAGACATCGGCATGGTGCCATATAAAATTGTCAAAGCTGACAATGGCGATGCCTGGGTTGATATCAACAATAAAAAATTAGCACCACCTCAAATTTCTGCTGAAGTTTTGAAAAAAATGAAAAAAACTGCAGAAGATTATCTGGGTGAAAACGTCACTGAAGCGGTAGTAACGGTACCTGCTTATTTTAATGATAGCCAACGTCAAGCCACTAAAGACGCAGGTAAAATCGCCGGTCTTGATGTCAAACGTATCATCAACGAACCTACAGCGGCAGCCTTAGCTTACGGCATGGACAAAAAAGGCGGGGCAGACCGTAAGATTGCAGTTTATGACTTAGGTGGTGGTACTTTCGATATTTCAATCATCGAAATCGCAGACGTTGATGGCGAGCAACAATTTGAAGTGCTTTCAACCAATGGTGACACCTTCTTAGGCGGTGAAGACTTTGACTTGACCTTAATCGACTATTTGGTTGAAGAATTCAAAAAAGAAAACAGTGTGAACCTAAAAGGTGACCCGCTGGCAATGCAGCGCCTAAAAGAAGCAGCAGAGAAAGCGAAAATCGAACTTTCAAGCTCACAAAGCACCGATATTAACTTACCGTACATCACTGCCGATGCCACAGGTCCAAAACACTTAGTGGTAAACGTAACCCGTGCCAAGTTAGAAAGTTTAACTGAAGCGCTTGTCAACCGTACCATTGAGCCTTGTAAAATCGCACTGAGCGACGCGGGCTTAAAAGCGTCTGATATTGATGACGTTATCTTGGTAGGTGGTCAAAGCCGTATGCCACTGGTGCAACAGCGTGTTCAAGAATTCTTTGGTAAAGAACCTCGTAAAGATGTGAATCCTGACGAAGCGGTAGCGATGGGTGCAGCGATTCAAGGTGCGGTACTGTCTGGTGACAAAACTGACGTACTACTGCTTGACGTAACACCGTTAACCCTAGGCATCGAAACCATGGGCGGTGTGTTGACGCCAATCATCGAGAAAAACACCATGATTCCAACCAAGAAATCACAAGTGTTCTCTACAGCGGATGACAACCAACCAGCAGTAACTATTCAAGTCTACCAAGGTGAGCGTAAAATTGCCGCCCAAAACAAATTGCTTGGACGTTTCGATTTGACCGATATTCCACCCGCACCGCGTGGCGTACCGCAAATTGAAGTTACCTTTGACATCAACGCTGACGGTATCATGAATATCTCAGCTAAAGATAAAGGTACAGGTAAAGCACAAAGTATCCAAATTAAAGCCGATTCAGGTCTATCAGATGCTGAAATTGAGCAGATGATTCGTGATGCTGAAGCCAATGCCGCTGAAGATGCCAAATTTGCTGAACTTGCGCAAGTACGTAACGAAGCAGATGGTCGTATTCATGGCGTACAAAAAGCCATGAAAGATGCCGCTGACAAAGTAACCGATAGCGACAAAACTTCAGTAGAAGACGCTATCAAAGCGCTAGAATTGGCGGTTAAAGAAGATAATCTAGATGACATCAAGTCAAAACTTGAAGCTCTAGACAATGCCTTCTTACCGGTTAGTCAAAAAATCTATGCTGACGCAGGCGCTACGGCAGAAGCGGGCGATGCACAGCCACAACAAACTCAGCAAGATGATGGGGTTGTCGATGCAGAATTCACCGAAGTAAAAGATGACAATAAATAATCATTTCACCGATTAAAGCCTCAATAAAAATACCGCCGCAAGGCGGTATTTTTATTTTATTTGAAAATTTTAAGAAAAAGGTGTTGACACCCATTTAGATTCACGTATAATACGCCACCACTGAGCGACGAAGAGTTTACAAACAAGTAAAAC
>NZ_DAMALV010000058.1:0-8297 GCF_032069585.1 Moraxella sp. CTOTU48268 | reverse complement strand
TTAAATGCTGTAATGAGCCTCTAATTTATCCTGACACAGAGTTTTGAACGCCCTCTATTTTGAAAAAATAATCGTTTTAATCAAATTATTTAACAAAGAAATATTGAGCGAAAATTTAGTTGCTTTAGTTTTTACATATGCTTCTGAAAGCAAGATGATGAGTTATTTTGATTTATTATATGCTCTCTATCACACATGCTCATTTATGTAATAGAGAGCAACCACTCTAAAGATAGCTCCTACTGACCCTGACTACAGACTAATATCCATATCTAAAATGACAGAGCATAAAGATTTTCCATGAGCATCCAAAGAAATCGAGCGAGTAACCCCTCCCTTTAGTATCTTTTGAATAACAAAATTAAACGCAGTAATGCTAGGTAAGTCGAATCGCTCAACAACGATATTTTCTACATCAAAGTGCCTCATAGCAGGCATCAATTGTTGGAAAATTTTATCCACTGTTAAAAATTCGGAAACTTTATTATAGTTATTTGGGTTGTATAATATAACAGATATATTAGACGTGTCACCTTTATCCCCTGTACGACTGTGAGCTATGTCTCTTAATTTCATTGTGTTACTCCATAATTACGTTAACTGCTAAATTATTTTTATTAATATACATTGCTGCGACCGCTAACACTTCCTTAGTCGATTTTGTGGCACCGCCTCCACCATAAGGTCCATTCGTATAAAGTGCTTCGACTTCGTTGCCAATTTCAACGGCAGCATTATAATTCTCTGTCCGACCTACAACCCTTAATCTCACTTCATAGGGCTCTATTTCACTCATGTTTCCATAGAGCGAGTTGATTCCAATTAAGTCAGTTCTTAATTCTTCAAATTGATAAGGACTGGTTTTTAATCTTTTTAAAACAATGTCTTGTGCTAAAATTGCTCTTTGTTTTGCATTTGGCCCACCATATGAAATTTGACCCTCACCGATATAGCCATCTTTAAAGCCAACGGTTACTTTAAGAGTATCAGGTTTTATTTTGCCTGTCGCACCTATCACTTTGATTTGATTGGTAGCAATTTTTTCAAATGAAACTTTCGAAAAATCAGCAACTACGTCGGGTGTCTTGTACTCAGAAGGGTTATGTATTTCATAAAGCAGTTGCTCTTTACAAGTAGCTTCTGTAATCAAGCCGCCAGACCCTTCTACTTTTGTAATAATAGCCTCTCCATTCATATCAACTTCTGCTATGGGAAAACCTAGTTTATCTAAATCGGGTACATCCTTTACACCAGGATCTGCAAAATAGCCACCTGTTACTTGACCTGCACATTCTAAAAGGTGACCAATGACGGTACCTTTGCCCATCTTATCCCAATCATCCAATTGCCAGTTGAATTCATATATTAGAGGGGCTAAAAATAAGGAAGGGTCAGCAACACGACCAGTGATAATGATATCCGCCTGTTTGTTCAGGGCTTTAATAATGCCTTCCACACCAAGATAAGCGTTTGCAGAAACAATTTTATCATTTAGTTGTGCTGTCGTCAGACCGTTGTCCAAAGAAGAAATATTTTTGGTAATCAATTGAATGACATCATCCCCAGTAACCGCTGCAATTTTTAAATCGGGGATTTGTAGTTCTTGTGCAATTTCTCGTATTTTTTTAATAGCCGCATGTGGGTTAGCTGCACCCATATTACTGATAATTTTGAATCTTTTTTTACCATTACTGTCTGTAATAAATGGCAATACGGCACGCATTCTTCTTTCTAAAAGGCTATCATAACCTAGGTTTGGATCTTTGATTTTCATCTGATTAGCTAAAGCGATTGTTCTTTCAGCAAGACATTCAAAGACTAAATAGTTTAGGTTACCTTTTTCAGCAAGCTCTACCGCTGGGTCTATTCTGTCGCCAGCATAACCTGCACCACTACCGATACGTATCTTTTTAATATTATTCATAGTTATATATCCTTAGAAGGGGAAAACACCCAATAGAGCAGCTGCAATAGTCATAATAATGGAAGCTGCTAGTAAATAAGGGATAGTAAATTTCTGATGGTCCGCTAAGTCTAATTTGCATAGCCCTACGATAAGGAAAGTGGCAGGCGTCAAGGGGCTCACAGGAAAACCTGTCGTCATTTGTCCTAAGATAGCTGCTTGAGCCACTTGTACAGGGGGTACGCCAAACGCTTCTCCCGTATGAGCAATAACTGGTAATACGCCAAAATAGAATGAATCAGGGTCGAATAAGAGAGATAATGGCATAGATATGAGACCTAGACCAAAAGGAATATGTTGCCCCATTTGTGGGGGTATAAAATTAACCGCTTGTTGAGACATTGCTTTTAGCATCCCTGTGCCATCCATAATGCCAGTAAATACGCCAGCGGCTAGTAAAATACTTACCATACTTAAAGCGGCTTTAGCATGAGCGTCAATACGTTGGCGTTGTTGGTTGATATCTGGATAATTAATTAATAAAGCAATGACAACACCAATCATAAACATGACAACAGGATCAATTTTTCCAGTAATCATAGTACCTAGAACGATTACAGTCACAATAAGATTGAGCCAAAATTTCTCAGGTCGACGTATGGCTAAATCTTCTTCACTAATATTGTAAGATAGAAATTCACTGGTGTTAGCAACATTGGTCAAACCTAATCGTTTCTCTTCTCTTTTTCCTAAAAACCAAGCCACTGAAAAAACAAACACCAGACCGATAATTTGTACAATGATTAGCGGTTTAAAGATGTCTGTAACAGGGATATGTAAAGATGCTGAAGCCCTTATCATAGGTCCAGTCCAAGGAAGAAAATTCACGCCGCACGCTAATGAGGCTACGCAGGCTAATACCCTTCGATCCATGCCTAACTTATCATATAAAGGTAACATTGCGGGAATGGTTACTAAAAACGCTACAGCTCCCGAGCCGTCTAAATGAATAAGTAATGCCAATAATGCTGAACCAACTGTTATACGAGCAGGTTTTAAACCAACACTTTTCAAAATTCTATTAATAATGGGATCAAGCATTCCTGCATCTGTCATTATTCCAAAAAATAGAATGGCAAATACAAACATACCAGCCATTGGTGCGATGTTTTTAATACCTGATATTATAAATTTGCTTGTTTGTAATCCAAATCCACCGCATAAGGCTGCGATAATTGGAATAGCAATGAGTGCAATTAGAGGGGATACTTTCTTTGTTAAAATGCTAACAAATAAAATAATAATCGTAAGCAATCCTAATATGGCTAACATATTATCATCCTTGATAATTTATGAAGTTGAGTTATTCCATCGAATATATTCAATACTAGTGCTTTTTATACGAACATTGAATTGATATTATTGGTATTCGGTGTTCAGAAAAACTGAATAGAAAAGCTAAGAATTTTTTGAATTAGCAACACTATGTCTTGATTGCGTATAATGAAACACAAGATATTTAAATGTTTTCTATGTTTTAGTTTTAAAGGCAACAAGGATAGAATCATGAAGCATGGATTAAGACAAATTCGAGCGTTTGTAGAAATAGCGGCACAAAAGAATTTTTCTAAAGCAGCTGAAAAGCTATGTATATCCGCCTCGACTTTGACGTTACAAATTCAACAGTTAGAAGCCGAATTGGGTGTGACTTTGTTTGAAAGAGATAAGCATCAGGTATCAATAACGTTTGAAGGACAGCAACTATTAATTCCTCTTAAATCGATCTTAGATGAATATGACTATGCGATGCATTTAAGCCGAAATATGGCTGATAACGTGTTAGGCGTAATAACGGTTGCTGTTCTTCCTACCATCGCAAGCACTTTACTGCCTAATTGGATAAAAATTTTCAAAACTACTTATCCGAAAGTAAAAATTGTGGTTTATGATTTAAATGCTAATGAGATACAAGAGGCTGTAAAAACTGGTGTGGTTAATATTGGAATAGGTACTGCAGAACAATCGGACGCTGCCATAGATAATATCAGGCTATTTGAAGATGATTTGGAGCTCTTTGTTAGTAAAGAAAATGAATTAGCGTCTTTTGAAAAAATTTACATGCGGGATGTACTGCATTATCCTCAAATATTGACATTACCAGGTAGTAGCGTAGTGCAAATTTTCATGAAAAATATTGAACAACTGGGATACAATATTCAAAACATCGATATAACTTGTCAAGTTCGCTATCTTAGTACGGCTTTAGGGCTAGTGAATGTCAATACTGGTGTGGCAATTCTTCCAAAATCTACGCCAGTATCAAATTTTTTTCCTAATGTTGTTAGAAGAAAAATTATCGACTTTAAGCCCTCTAGAACCATATTTGTTTTACAGCCTAAAAACTGTAGTAATGCGACATTATCAGAGGCGTTTAAGAATATAGTACTTGAAAACATTTAAATGAACTCTACAGCCTAATAATTCGACTATTTGTGAGGGCGTTCAGAAAACTGTGTCAAGTAAATTTGAACTGTACTGGAATTGTCGGCGACAGATTATCTTGAGTCACGCAGCATAGCTTGACGGAATTAATGAACAATAGTAGATTTTTTCTGCGTAAATAGGCGACAAATATCCGTTAGTAGTCGACGGGTGTGGTCGGGGGCTTACGTTTAAAACCTGTGCAGGCGTATTAAGTCTAAGCGACTGATGCAAACGCTCATGATTGTAAAACTCTAAATGTTCTTTCAATCCTGTTCTTGCTTGACTGAACATATCAAAGTAACGTAACTATACATATTCATATTACACTGGCCGCTACAGCCGTTCAACGAAGATATGATGTATATTGAAAAAAACGCAGAGAAATATTTGGTAAACTAATGACCTAAACAGGAGCTTACCGTGACTAAGAAAAGAATACAGTTAAACATTCAAAGCTGAAACCATCGTCAAATTCAAAGAAAATAACAGTAAAATCAATCTACCAAGTTCTTTTCTCCATTGTTGACAGCAGGGGTCAGAAAATGACATTACATCTAACCCTTTTAATCATAAATTTACGCAATTTGATTTTATTGGTTTTACTAGATAGCAGAAAGCCAATAAACAGGCAGAAGATTAAGAAAATAAAAAATACTATGGAAAACACTTGTTTTCCATAGATTAGCCCTATTATCACGCTAATTTATAATTGTATAATACTCGATAAAATTCCTTAGCGTAGATTATGGTCCGAATTCTCAGACGACCCCAAATATGATCTAACATTTCACTAACCAAAAACTTTAGCCTCTACTTTTTCTTCAAATCTTTCCATAATTTTCTTACCATTTTTCACACTTAGAATTGGTTTAGCTTGATTGGTTAGAACCTCATAATCATCTTTGACATTAAATAAGATAAAACTTGCAGGGCGGTTGACCTCAATGCCATATTCTTCATCTAAAGCCATTGTTTTAGCTGAATTATCTGAAATAAAATCCAAACAACGTTGTAAATCTTCATAGCCTAACATATGACATATATGAAGACCTGCATCTAAAATTCTTAAAATATTACCATTACCTACGGGGTACCAAGGATCACGAATAGAGTCTTGAGCAAAACAAATATTCATTCCTGCCCTATCAATTTCAGGAACCCTTGTTATACCTCGACGTTTTGGATAAGTATCATATCTGCCCTGTAAATGGATACTTTCTGTAGGACACGAAATAAAATTAATTTTAGAGCGTTTTAAAAGACGGAATAATTTAAAACAATAAGCATTATCGTAAGATCCCATAGCCGTGGTATGGCTTGCTGTAACACGGGTACCTATACCTCTGACTAACGCTTCATCAGCTAACACTTCTAAAAAACGTGAATTGGGATCATCTGTTTCATCACAATGAACATCCACAAGAACGTTATACTTCTCGGCTAAATCCATTAAATAATAAACGGAGCTGACCCCTTTATCTCGAGTATATTCAAAGTGTGGTATACCACCGACGACATCGGCTCCGATTCTTAATGCTTCCTCAAGCAACTCTCTACCATTCTTAAATGATTCAATGCCTTCTTGAGGAAAAGCGACAATCTGGAGATTTACTGCTTCTTTGATTTCTTCTTTTACCTCAAGCATGGCATGTAGTCCGACTAGATTAGGGTCAGTTATATCCACATGTGTTCTGACATGTTGAATGCCATGTGCCACAAGCATATCAACTGTTTTTTTAGCACGTTGTTTAATGTCATCGTGAGTCACAGTAGCTTTACGTTGAGCCCATCGCTCAATACCTTCAAACAAAGTCCCTGTCATATTCCATTCGGGTTCACCAGCAGTCAAGACGGCATCTAAATGGATATGCGGGTCAATGAAAGGTGCCATTAAGAGATTTTCTTTGGCATCAATTGTATCTGTATCACTATCAACGCTAATACCCGTCTGTAATTCAATACTTTTAATCACATCATTGTCACAAGTGACAGTATATAGACCTTCTTTTTTTCTTAATCGTGCATTAATTACTTTCATTTTTTTTCCAATATCTAATAGTTTTTTAAAAATATTTTCTCATTATGCTCATAGCTAAAAATTTAAAGCGAAGGAGCAATCACTTGAGCTGTATCTGAAGATTTTGCAGGCGCAAAGCGTAATAGAACCAAATAAGTCACACATGAAACTAAGATGCCGACAATTGGTGCTACCCATGGAGAAGCGTAAGCAGCAACCGCACCAATCGCATAAGCAAATAATCCAGCCCAGTTGAAGTTTGGTATTTGTGCTTCACTTAAGAGTGGATACTTACCTTTATGTCGCACCCAATAGTCAGTCATAATTACCCCACCAATCGGTGGAATAATTGAGCCTAATAAGAGAAGGAAAGGAATTAATAATTCGTACATACCAGCTACAGCTAAAACTATGCCTACAACTGCAGCTATCATAACCATCATTTTTCGACGATCACTGCGAACTAAATGGCAGGCCGCTGCAGATACGTTATAAATGGTGGGACCTTGAATTGTTAATAAATTTAGACAAAGCATTACTACCGCTGCAAATGATAGGCCTTGTAATACCAATACCTCAAAAATATCTGATTGTTGATATACAATTGCCATCCAGGCGCCTGCTAGAACCATGAGACCATTGCCAATTAGAAAGCTTAAGAGACAAGCCCAAACTGCTACTTTCCCAGATTTTGCCATTCGAGTCCAATTAGTAATTTGAGTAGCACCACTGGCAAAAGTACCAAACACAATGGTGATAGCCGTTGCAAACGTCATCGTTTCTTTGGAAGTTGGTTTTACATTGAATAGTTGACTTAATCCACCTATATGATTTGTTGCGACTACAATTGAACCAATTAGCACAACAAACATGAGTGGGATAGCCACTCTTGATAGATATTCAAGTCCTTTAAATCCTATTAAGGCAGTAATAGAAAAAATGATCCCAAATACGACCATCAGTGGAATTGTGAGAGTTACTGATAGACCTAAAATTTTAACCAATGAAATGGCGATTGTTGCAGTACCCCATGCATACCAACCTAATTCGGCAAATCCTAGGATAAAATCTGATAGTTTACTACCTAGATTTCCAAAGCAGAATCGACCCATCAATACGGTGTTTAGACCACTACGAGCAGATATTAAGCCAAGCGAAGCCGCATAGGCTGCAAGCAGTAGATTGCCTAGTGCGGTAATTAATAGAATAGTAGAAAAATCGAATGCAACGCCTATTTTACCGCCAGCAAACATAGTGCCTGTAAAAAAGGTAAAACTGAATAAAACTAAAAAAATTGGCCAAAATCCTTTTCGCCCTTCTTGTGGCGCCTCAACTAGGGGATTTTCTTCATGGGTACTCATTTCACACCTCTCTTTATTAAGCTATTTAAACCTAATTGAGCTAGAGCAAAAGTAGTGCCAATACCTAAAGAATTAAAATTTTATTATAATATCTTATTAAATATCATATACTTATCCTATGATTATAGGATATTAGTATAGCTTTAATATTATTTTAATTTATAAAAAATCTTGGAATTTCATATAAAAATAGTAAGGTTAGCCAACGTCAAAATGGTGCATATAGCTTCTTGGTTGAAGCAAAAAATGTTAATTTGCACCAATTAAGTTAATAAATTTAAAAACTTAAAGGTAAAATCCTGTCTAGGTTACTACCTTACTAAATATTCTCTTCGTTTTGTTTCAGCAGACATCATAAGCTCGTCTATATTAATAATAAGCAAGTTTTTATTGATAGGTTTTAATTGAAATAAATAATACAGCATATTGTTGAAAGCTAAGACCGCAAAAAGCCGCTATTATCAAGCGGTTTTCATTTTCAACAATAACAAGAGATATTATTGATGATTCACACTATAAACACTATCGCTTA
>NZ_DAMALV010000057.1:0-8960 GCF_032069585.1 Moraxella sp. CTOTU48268 | reverse complement strand
GTTTTACTTGTTTGTAAACTCTTCGTCGCTCAGTGGTGGCGTATTATACGTGAATTAAGATGGGTGTCAACAGGAAAATATAAATAATTTTAAATTAATTACTAACTTTCTTTTATACTGATGATTTTATTCATATTTTAGCTGTTTAAAAAACTCAAATCTTCTTCTGGACGCTTGGTAAACACTTCGCAGCCGTTTTCAGTAACCATTAGTGTGTGTTCCCATTGGGCGGACAATTTACGGTCTTTAGTGATTACCGTCCATTTATCGGGTAAGGTTTTGGTTTGCCATACACCTTGGTTAATCATTGGTTCAATGGTAAATGTCATGCCTGTCGTCAGTTGTAAACCGGTATTCTTTTTACCATAGTGCAGAATTTGTGGTTCATCATGGTACACGTCACTAATTCCATGCCCGCAATATTCTCTTACTACGCTAAAACGCTCTGGTTCCGCCACCGCTTGAATCGCTGCGCCAATATCGCCTACATAGGCGCCATTGCGAACGGCTTTCATCCCCGCATATAGTGCGTCTTGGGCAATTTTGCAGATACGCTGCGCCATGATTGAGCCTTCACCGATAATCCACATTTTTGAAGTATCGCCATGATAGCCATCTTTTATCACTGTAACATCAATATTGACGATATCGCCATCTTTTAGGATACGGCTGTCATCGGGAATACCATGACAAACCACATGGTTGATTGAAGTACAAAGCGTATGCTGGTAGCCATGATAGCCGACATTGGCAGGAATGGCTTTTTGGACATCGACAATATAGTCATGGGCAAGCTTGTCTAATGCCCCGGTCGTTACACCTTCTTTGACATATTCATCTAACATCACTAAAACGTCGGCGGCTAATTTACCAGCGACGCGCATTTTTTCAACGGCTTCAGGGTTATTTAATAATGTTTTCATACAATAATTATCTGATTTTGCAAAAATTTAAGAAGACGTATTATAGCCCTTTTCGCCTTTTTCACAAAACTACTATTTGTTTAAACAGTTGTTACTTGAATTTTGGACGGGTTGTAACTATTGTGATGTTCTACAATGACAACAAGGGTTAGGAACGTCTATGGCTAATTCAATTAATATCGATACACAGAAGTATGTAAGACCGTCTGAAGCTGAAATCAAGGCAAATTTGAATGATGAGCAATATTATGTGACACAGCAAAACGGCACTGAACGCCCTTTTAGTCATGAATATGATCACCAATTTGAACGTGGTATCTATGTGGATATTGTCAGCGGTGAGCCGCTTTTTAGCTCATCAGATAAGTATGACTCAGGTTGTGGTTGGCCCGCCTTTAGTAAACCGATTGATACAGCAGTAATCAATGAATTGTTTGATGACAGTCACGGTATGCGACGTACTGAAGTGCGTAGCCGTGTTGCTGATTCGCATTTAGGCCATGTGTTTAATGATGGTCTTCCTGAGCTTGGCGGCATGCGCTATTGCATCAATGGCGCGTCGCTACGTTTCATCCCTGTGAACGAGATGGAACAAGAAGGGTATGGTGACTTAATCGGATTGGTTGAATAATCGCCATGTGATTTTGCTAAAACATATAGCTTAACCATATAAAAATGTGTTAAAATAGCAGTTTGTCATTTTATCTTAAAATGGCAAATTGCTTTTTTTATTTACTAACATGACACACACATTGCTATTTTCAAGCTAACAAACTTGATAAGAGTTAAGCTGGGTGTTTGCAAATTTGATTAATTAAAATCCTGTAGATTTTGATGCGTGTTTGCAAATCGGCTTAATCGGTAATGTGGAGGCATAACCCAACTTTACTTAAGGAAATCTCATGGCGTCAGCTAATCCTACCCAAGTTTCAATGCGTGATCTTTTAGAAGCCGGTGCACACTTTGGTCACCAAACTCGTTTTTGGAATCCAAAAATGGGCAAATTTATTTTTGGTGCACGTAACAAAATTCACATCATCAACCTTGAGCACACCGTTAAAGCGATGAACGAAGCACTAAACTTCGTAAATCGTGAAGCAGCACGTGGCAACAAAGTACTATTTGTTGGTACTAAACGTGCAGCAAGCAACGTTATCAGCGAACAAGCCGCTCGCGCTGGTATGCCTTATGTTGACCATCGCTGGTTAGGTGGCATGTTAACCAACTGGAAAACCATCCGTCAGTCAATCACTCGTTTGAAAGAATACGAAAAACAAGCTGAAGACGGTACGTTTGCTAAGCTTACCAAACGTGAAGCGTTAGAGCGTACTCGTGAAATGGAAAAACTTGAGCGTGCCTTAGGCGGTATCAAAAACATGAACGGTTTACCTGATGCAATTTTTGTGGTTGACGTTGACCATGAAGCGATTGCAATCAAAGAAGCAAAAAACTTAGGTATCCCTGTTATTGGTATCGTTGATACAAACTCAAACCCAGATGACGTAGATTATGTCATTCCTGCCAATGACGATGCGATTCGTGCGGTAACGCTATACGTATCAGCGGTTGCAGATGCAATTATCGCTGGTAAAGAATACGCTAAAACTCAAGGCGGCAAAGCAGCAAATCAAGAAGAAGCAGTAACTGAAGCACCAGCAGAAGCTGCGGCAGAATAATGGTTACCGCAGTATCATAGCAGCACATTGCTTAGGTTGTTATGATACTGTCATCAAAATTTTATAAACTAACTTTGATAGGTAAACACAAAATTAGTTTATAAAAATTCGAATTTGTAGCGTAATATTAAAGGGCAAAAATCACCCATTTTTGTCCTTTAATCTCCAACTGTTTAGACAATAAACAACCCAATTCTCATCTATAATGATAATCAATTGAGGTATCTCATGGCAGAAATTAGTGCAAAACTGGTAAAAGAATTACGTGACCGTACAGGTCTTGGTATGATGGAATGTAAAAAAGCCCTGCAAGAAGCAGACGGCGACATCGAAACCGCAATCGATAACTTGCGTAAATCAGGTCAAGCAAAAGCTGCTAAAAAAGCAGGTAACATTGCTGCTGATGGCGCTATCATTATCGCCCAAGAAGGTAACAAAGCCTTACTACTTGAAGTAAACTGTCAAACTGACTTCGTGGCAAAAGATGCTAACTTCACCGCATTTGCGAACAAAGTAGCTGAACTTGCGCTTGCCAATAATACCACTGATGTAGCGGCTATTTCTGCATTGCCGTATGGCGATGGTCAAACGGTTGAAGAAGCCCGTGTTGAGCTCGTACAAAAAATCGGGGAAAACATCCAAGTGCGTCGTGCAGAAGTGATTGAAGGTGACAACCTAGCCTCTTACCGTCACGGTATCCGTATTGGTGTAGTGGTTTCTGTTGAAGGTGGCAATGCAGACATCGCAAAACACGTGGCGATGCAAGTTGCGGCATTTAACCCAATTGCTGTTGATGAAGCCAATGTACCTGCTGATACGCTAGCGCGTGAAAAAGACATCATCGAAGCGAAAGCGAAAGAGTCTGGCAAGCCAGAGGCCGTGATTGAAAAAATGATTACCGGTGGTCTACAAAAGTACTTGAACGAAGTAACTTTGCTGAACCAACCTTACGTTATCGACAACGAGAAAAAAGTTGGCGATATATTAAAATCTGAAGGTATGACGGTTAAAGCATTCAAACGCTTAGAAGTGGGTGAAGGCATCGAGAAAAAACAAGAAAACTTCGCTGAAGAAGTGGCGGCGGCACAAGCAGCAGCCGCTAAATAATAAGCGACAACCGCTAGGTTGTAGACTTGTTAAAAATACCCCATAATTTTGGGGTATTTTTTTGTCTAATTTTTTTATTTTTTAAATTCAAAAAAGCGAGTTGAAGGCTCGCTTTTTTATGTGAAGCGATTAATTGGCTGCGGCTAACGCTTGCTCAAGGTCAGCTTTGATGTCGTCAATATGCTCAATACCAATGGATAAACGAATCATGTCTTCGCTAACGCCTGCTTTTTGCAACTCTTCAGCATTTAACTGGCGGTGCGTGGTAGTTGCAGGGTGGCAAGCGAGTGACTTGGCATCACCGATATTGACCAAACGGGTAATTAATTGTAGCGCATCAATGAACTTCGCCCCTGCTTCACGACCGCCCTTTAACCCAAAGGTTAGAATCGCTGATGGCTTACCACCAAAGTATGTTTGCGCAAGCTTATGCTCTGGATGGTCGGTTAATCCTGCGTACTTGACCCAAGCCACTTGCGGATGATGGTTTAAAAATTCTGCCACGGCTTGGGCATTTTGGCAATGTCGCTCCATACGCAAGGCTAACGTCTCTAGCCCCAGCATAATTTGCCAAGCGTTCATGGGGCTTAGTGCCGCACCGGTATTACGTAAGGGCGCAACGCGTGCGCGGGCAATAAACGCCGCAGCACCCATGGCTTCGACAAAATTGACACCATGATAGCTGGCATCTGGGGTATTTAAAATCGCAAAACGTTCTTTGTGAGCGCCCCAATCAAATTTGCCACTATCGATAATCACACCACCCACCGACGTGCCCGAACCACTCACATATTTGGTCAATGAATGAATCACAATATCAGCACCATGCTCAAATGGACGACACAATGTTGGCGTGGCGACGGTGTTATCAATCACCACAGGTACGCCTTTGCTATGGGCAAATTCGCTGATTTTTGCGATATCCAGTACGTTACCCAATGGATTGCCAATACTTTCGCCGAATACCAATTTAGTACGTTCATCAATCAAATCAACCAAGGTCTCAGGTTTGGTATAATCAAAGAAACGCACTTCGATACCTTGACGTGGCAGCGCATGGGCAAATAAGTTGTAAGTACCGCCATACAAAGTTGATACTGAGACGATGTTATCGCCTGCCTCACATAGGGTTTGGATGGTATAAGTAATCGCCGCCATTCCTGATGCCACCGTCAATGCACCGATGCCGCCTTCTAATGCTGCCATACGGGCTTCAAGCACTGCGTTGGTTGGGTTCATGATACGGGTGTAGATATTACCAGCAACTTTAAGATCAAAAAGGTCAGCACCGTGTTGGGTGTTATCAAAGGCATACGAACTAGTGTGGTAGATAGGGACAGCGACAGCTTTGGTGGTCGGTTCTGGTTCGTACCCTGCATGAATGGCGAGCGTTTCTAGGCGATAGGGTGGGCTCATATATATTCCTTTAATTTAGTTTAATTAGCAAAAAAAATCTCTTTTGCATTGTAACGAGTTGCTAATCAGTTTTGCAAATTCACAATAGAGCATTATTGGAACATTAATGCTGTGTTTTGGAATATCTATTGGTGGTGAATGGGCGTCTAAAAGTGCGCCATATATCCATTGATAATCACCAATGATAGACAAACAAACACAGCACCACTAAGCTTTGTAAAAGAAGCCGATACCTTTTGGTACGCACCATATATTGAAACAAGCTATCGTTATTGCTGACTTTCACGTAATTACCCTAGACAAAGATAAATTAGAAAAAATAAATAATAGATAAAACTCACCGTTAAATACACAATTTACCAAAAGCTTTGAACCTGACTATATTGTTTATACTCCTTATATCATCATAAACCCTAGAGAGCAATTCAGACAAAAACACCCTTAAAATAGTGTCAAATATATGTAAACTAGCCTGCCAATTCAGCGAAAACAAGCGTAAAAGTATCTTTAGCTTGTAAAAAAACCCATAATGACCGTTGTCAGTATGGGTTTAACCAATGATATTAAAGCAGGGGTATTAAAGCCATAGTATCGAAGCCATATGATTAAAGCGTTGACTCGTATCTAAATTAGCTTATAGCTGTAACTCACTGATATCTGCAACCGTTAAAAACAACCCACGCACTTTTTTTAGCAACGCCAACCGATTGGCTTTGAGGTTAGCATCTTCACTATTCACCATGACCTGCTCAAAGAAGTCATCCAATGGCTGCTGCAGCGTGGCTAGCGATTGTAAAATTTGGGTGTAGTTGGCGTTGTCAGTGTGTTGATGAGGCTCAATACTTTGCGCTGCAGTTTGCACCGCTTGATACAATGCCTTTTCCGCAGGCTCTTGTAAATAAGCCGTTTGTACTTGGGTTGCAATCTCACCCTCAGCCTTGGCTAAAATATTGGCAACACGTTTGTTGGCCTCGGCAAGTTGTTTGGCTGGTGGCAAATCACGGAAGGCTTGTACGGCTTTGATACGATGGTCAAAGTCCATTGGCACTTGCGGTTGTAGCGCCTGTACCGCCATAATTGTATCCACGCTCACGCCTTGGTCTTCATACATGGCACGGTAGCGTGAATTAATAAACTCCATTACTTGTTTGAAAGTTTTTGGTAAGTCGTCAATTTTGCCTACATAACCCAATAAAGCTTGCTCAAGCAATACCACCAGATTTAGTGGCAGTTGTTTCTCAATCAAAATACGCAGTACCCCAATCGCCGCGCGGCGCAGACTAAACGGGTCTTTTGAACCCGTTGGCGCTTGGTCAATGCCAAAAATACCGACCAGCGTATCCAAACGGTCTGCTAATGCCAGCGCGGTTCCAATGTTGGTCGCCGGTAATTTATCACCGCTAAATTTTGGCAGATATTGCTCTTCGATTGCCGCCGCCACCGCTTCTGGCTCTTGGTTTAAACGTGCATAGTAAGTCCCTGCCACGCCTTGCAATTCTGGAAACTCACCCACCAAGGTACTGGCAAGGTCTGCTTTTGACAGCAAGCCTGCCCGTGCCGTTTGCTCAACGTCTTCGCCAATTTGGGTAGCAATAAAGGCAGCTAGCTTGGCAATACGCTCAGATTTTTCCCAAATTGTCCCTAACTTATCTTGGAATACGCGAGTTTTGAGATTTTCAGTCAGCGCAAACAATGGCTGTTTTTGGTCTTGTAAAAAGAAAAACTCGGCGTCGGCAAGGCGTGGACGTACCACTTTTTCGTTACCGGCAATCACTTGCGCTTTATCTTTACTATCGATGTTACTGATAAAGATAAAATAAGGCTGCAATTTACCTTGGTTGTCAGTCAAACAAAAATATTTTTGATCCGCCTGCATAGTACTAATCAAGGCCTCTTGCGGCACTTGTAAGAATCGTGGCTCAAAGCTTGCGCGTAGCGCTACTGGATAATCGACCAGCGCAGTGACTTCATCAAGTAAATCTTGCGATACGATAGCAGTCGCCCCTACTTCATCGGCAAGCTGTTGCACTTGTTCTTTGATAAGCTGCTGGCGTTTGTCAAAATCAGCGATGACATGCGCCTCGGCAAGGTTTTGCTCATAGCTGTCCGCCGTGTCAATTCTAACCCTATCAGGATGATGGAAACGATGTCCAAGACTATAACGACCCAGTTCAACGCCCTGCGATCCTGTCTCACCCGACGTTAATCCTTGAATCGTTGCTGGCAGCACTTGGTCGTCTTTGAGTAGCACCAACCATTTGACAGGGCGAACAAACTCAGAACGCTCTGCGCCACTGCGCATGCGTTTGGCAATCGGCAACTCATCTAAGGCTTTTTGAAAAATACTCGGCAGTAACTCAGCCACAGGCTGACCAATAACATTCATTTCATAGCCGATATAATCGCCTTTATCACCTTTGATGGTAATCAAATCCTTGACGTCAATACCCAAGCCTTGGGCAAACCCTTGCGCCGCTTTGGTTGGATTACCGTCCTTGTCATAGGCAGCTTTGACTGCAGGACCGCGTTTTTGTTCGATTTTATCGGGCTGTTTTTCACTAATTCCTTGAATCTGCAAGGCAAGACGACGCGGGGCGGCAAAGCTTTTAATGGTATCAAAGCGAATATTGGCATCTGTTAGCGATTGGGTGACATGGTCAGTGAGAGCATCACGCAATGTTTTTAGATTTTTTGGGGGCAATTCTTCGGTGCCAAGTTCAAATAAAATAGTAGACATGCTAAAGCCTTGTTGATTCAAATAGGGTAAATATAGGCGATTATAGCAGAAATTTAAGCCATAAAAATGCCCCATCAGAGGGGCGAATCAAGAAAACCGTCAGCGCAAAACGAAAATTAAACTTATCGGCTGGCGCTTGCCGAAGTCGTTACAGCGGTTGTAGCGACTGGCGTATTGACTGCCGCTTTTGGTTTGGCTTTGGCAGGATTGATCACAAAATTAATCCCTAACAACAACAGCGTCACCCCTAAAATCGGGCGCAATTTTTTCTCAGGTAATTTACTGCTCAATAGTGTGCCTACAATAATGGCAGGAATCGCGCCAATGAGCAAAAAGGTCAGCATGTGAAAATCCACACTGCCTGACAGCAAATGCCCGAGACCTGCAACCAAAGTTAATAGCACCGCATGTACCACATCCGAGCCGATGATACGAATGAGGGGCAATTGGGGAAAAATGAGCACCAGCGCCATGACGCCAAATGCCCCTGCCCCAACCGACGATAAGGTCACTACTACCCCGAGCAATATGCCCATCAGCACCAATTTATATTTGGGGATTTGGGAGGTGAAACTGTCAGTTTGGTCAGTTTTGCGGTATTTGTCAAAAAACGCCTCGATACGGTTGCGAAAAATCAGCGAAATCCCGGTAATGGTCAACATCACGCCCAATATCAAGGTCATGATTAGTTTGATGGCGTTGATATTACCCAAGTAAGTAGCGACGAGATAGTTGGTGACAATGGAGGCTGGAATGCTACCAATCGCTAGCCATAGCACGATTGGCCAAACGACATTTGATTTTTTAAAGTGAACCACACCACCAAAAAACTTGGAAATAGCGGCATATAGCAAATCGGTGCCGACAGCAATATGCGGCTCTACTTTTAGCAGTAAAATCAGAATCGGCGTCATCAATGACCCACCGCCCACGCCGGTCACACCTACGCAAAATCCGACAAAAATACCCGCTAAAATAAAATAAAGTTCCACTCACCGCCCCTTGTTACCTGGCTTACTTGCTGCGGCTATTGTAGTAGAATAGCACGTTGTTGCCCTGTGGCGATTTTTGATATAAATATGCGAGATTAGAATATTCTGA
>NZ_DAMALV010000056.1:0-9742 GCF_032069585.1 Moraxella sp. CTOTU48268 | reverse complement strand
GCTATTCTATCTTATTTGCTACAATTTTTTGGTCTAGTTTTCGGGGAGTATTATAGTGGACAGTTTTATTATCTGTATATGATTGAGGATGTCTATAGCCGTAAGATTGTAGGTTTCGAGGTGTATGACAGGGAAGCGGGTGATTTAGCGGCTAAACTGCTAGAACGTACCCTATTAAACGAGAATGCCATTGGGACAGGGGTGATACTGCATTCGGATAATGGCGCGCCGATGAAGTCGCAGACCCTGCGAATGAAAGCCTATGAACTTGGGGTGTTAACCTCTTATAGTCGTCCTCGGGTGAGTAATGATAATCCGTTTGCTGAGGCGCTGTTTCGTACTGTTAAGTATGCGCCAAGTTTCCCTGAGCATGGCTTTGATAGTTTAGACAATGCTCGGGTATGGGTGAATGGCTTTGTCCATTGGTATAACGCTGAGCATAAGCATAGTGGGTTAAACTTCGTGACGCCAAATGAGCGCCATACGCTTAAAGATGGTGCTATTCTAGCAAGACGTGAGTCGGTGCTTGTGATGGCAAAGCAAGAAAATCCTGCTCGCTGGAATGGTAGAGCAGTGAGAAATTGTTCGCCTGTTCAGCCAACAGCCCTTAATCCTGTGCGTCTGTCTAGGCGGGTTAATGCCAATGAGGTTTTAGTCGCTTAATC
Organism: Moraxella sp. CTOTU48268; assembly: GCF_032069585.1. Classification (NCBI taxonomy): domain Bacteria; kingdom Pseudomonadati; phylum Pseudomonadota; class Gammaproteobacteria; order Moraxellales; family Moraxellaceae; genus Moraxella; species Moraxella sp. CTOTU48268. The sequence goes on along the minus strand of NZ_DAMALV010000056.1, from coordinate 9,077 downwards.
TTAAATTGGGTGACAACTATGTTGACAAACACCGATACTGCCAATTGCCCCATCCACCTACTATCGCATCAAAGATGAGCAGGATAACCCAGAAAAACAAAGCCATCGCAAACAAAGCGACAAACACCTCATGGCACAAATCAAACAGATTTGGCAAGCCAGTGGCTGTCGCTATGGCATTCGTAAAGCCTGGCATAAGCTTAAGCAAGATGGTATGCCCAAATTAGGTCGTTGCACCGTTGAACGCCTGATGAAACAGCTAGGCATACAAGGCGTATGGCGGGGCAAAGGCAAAATTACCACCAAACAGCGACCAGGACAACAAAGTCCCGATGATTTGGTCAAACGCAACTTTAGCGCAGATGCCCCGAATAAGCTGTGGGTCGCTGATTTTACCTACATTAAAACTAAATCAGGCTGGGTCTATACTGCCTTTGTCATTGACGTGTTCAAGCGAGTTATTGTGGGTTGGAAAGTATCTAATCATATGAACACTCAGCTGGTCTTAGATGCCTTAAATCAAGCCTTAGACGCTAGAGGTAGACCAAGCGGGGTAATTCATCATTCTGATAAAGGTAGTCAGTATCTATCAATTAAGTACGGTGAACGGCTTAAACAATCGGGGCTTGCTGCATCGGTTGGTACAACTGGTGATTCTTACGATAACGCCCTAGCCGAAAGCGTCAATGGGCTGTACAAAACGGAGGTGATTGATTATTTGAAACAGGAATGGGATGGCGTAAATGATGTTGCGCTAGCGACCCTTGATTGGATACACTGGTACAACCATGAACGATTGCATTCTACCAATGGATATGTATCGCCTATTGATGCGGAAAATATCTACTATTGTTCACTAATTCCGTCAGGCTATGCTGCCTGACTCAAGCAAACTTGTCTCCGATAAAACCAGGACGGTTCATACGTTGGTTGATTGGCATTTGCGACAGTGATAGTTTTGTTGTTCGGTTATCATAGCTTCACTTTCATATTCTGTTTTACTAGCTTTATTTAACTATAAAACTTACTGTTTTGTCACTGCCAATTAATTAATGTACTGAGATGCAAGTGCTTTGAAAGCTTTATCTGTAACACATTTTTCATTACTTTCAATTCTAGCTATCAAATAATCTAAACACTCAGCCAGACGTTCATTTACCACGCCCTGTCTTATGATTTCTAAAGTAGCTTTAGCCTGTACTCGACATATAGGGATGGTTAATTTTTGCTGTATTTCATAATGAGTTAATACTGCCATAGCAATCGGAGCATACTTATCTCCTAGTTGGGATAAAATATTTTCATAATATGGCTTACCTCTAGGAGATACACCATTACAGTAACTTACGCCTCTCCCAATTCGACATATCATTGTTGCCTTAACTAATTTTTCAACATTATTAACTACAATATCATTTTGATCTTGTATATATGATGATAGAGAATCTGCTACTGGAGCTTCATGATGAAAGTTATCCCAACCATTATGCTTTTCAAGTAGTTGATCTAATAAAGTATCTACAATGATGATACGTTCATTTGTAGAACGAAATGGATTTCCATTAACTACTTCAAAAAACTGTTCACCTAGACCATATTTTTCTTTATAAAGATTGGTGTTATAACCCTCTAATATAATACCTAACTTATATTTAGGCTCATCAGTACAGTTATTCCACAATGTTGGAGCAATAATTGAAATATTTTTTCTTACTTGTATATCTGTTTCTGGAGCTACATACATTCCAAATGCTGTACGTAAAATACTTGCAACATGATGGCTTGCAAGTTCAGATATCTTACTTTCTATTGTTTTTTGCGTTGTAGAGTCAATTGGGGCTTGATGCGTTTTTAAATTTTTAATAAAAGCTTGAACTTGTAATGCAGCTTCTGTAGGGCGGTCATTTAACACATCTTGAATACAAGTCTGTAACCAACCTAAAAGTTCGAATGCATTTATCGTGTAATTTGTTGGATGAGAAATACCAATATCATTTCGCATATCTAAAATATGCTTTAATTTTTTATATGTTGTATCTGAAATTAACTCTAATTTTCTACAAGTATCAAGAAGTACAGCATCTTTTAAAGAAGCTAAATCTTCTTCATTTTTATAAAATTCCCGAGTCTTTCCTCCTCCTACAGCAGAATCAAAGAATATATCTACTCCATAGGCTATAGCTTTTTTACGTAAATCTAGAATAACTTCATTCCAAATTGCATTTAATGAATAATCAAATAATCCAAAACCAGCTCCAATTACAAATTTAGATAGATACCTAGCATCTCTTTTAACTTCTGGATCTAAAGACTGAATATAAGTAGGAAGATTATTTCCTATAATATTTCGTTCTGATTGTTGAGCAATAATATTATCAGATGGCAAACCAACATGATCTAAAAAATCTAATATTCTTTGTACTTGTGGGTCTATAAGAGCTTTTTGATCTTGCTGTGGCACAATAATAGACATGTAGCTACACCTTTCTATAAATCACTCGTAATGAAGAACTAAAGTATGCTTCATTAAAAACTGCAAACCTAGTTCTAGATACCTAACTTCATAAAATTTAGAACCATTCCAAAGCAACAAGGGCATAGGATTATAACCTACTTTTAAGAAACCATTGATCGCCACATATTTCACATTCAGTGTCTCCACAGCCACCATAATTATAACAATCAGGATTTTCAGGAGGTTTACTTATATCACTTACCTGATAAGGGTTTCTGGTTTTACCATATAAAAATAATTCATTTTCCCACCCGTTAATAAATCCTTGATCTCTTATGTGACAGTAATAAGAATTCATTTCTTTAGAGTATTCATTATAAAGAAAATTTTGGACAAAGTCTCTAATTTCATAAGGATCACCATAAAACCATTCTGATCTTCTACCAGTATTATAGTGATCTATACGATCGTAATGTTTAGCAACTTCTGTTAATACAGCCCTCTCAATTTGTGCAATTTGGAAACTATCAATACCAACTTTTACTTTGAATGCAACTAATAGAGTATAAAAAGGATTCTGACTACTAGTTGCTCTGGTTTGTAATTCACCAGTAGTTAAACCAATTTTAGCCATTTCCATTCTATCAGTATCAATACCAATATAGATCCACGCTTTAACAGAGTTATATTGTCGTTTATACTCATCCTCAAGAACTTGCATTTTGTAATCCGACATACAAAATCTCCTAGTTTATTTAACCTGAGTTCGATATAAGAAATCCTGTCATTTCTATTCAAAGCAACAAATAGCAAGCTTTGTAATCATACTTTACTTATATTTTTGCTACAAAACATACAGATTTTTTGACTAGAAAGGCAAATTCTTTTGATAAGAAGGTACTGTTATAAAAATATTTATAAATATCAAATACTTGAGACCTTTGCACGAAACAGCCCCTTTGCTCGAGGCATACCACCAAACCGAAAAAAAACAAAGAATGGCAATGAAATAAGCAAAACAATGGCTAAATCATGGATAAAATCTCCAAATGGTTGTTAAATTTGTGTCTATTGGCTGAGCTTACTAACCAACAGGCACAATAACCCTAGGCGAGTCCGTATTTTCGTTTCAAGCTTAGGGCAGTTTTTAAATTATGCACCATGCTTGCAAGCAAAGTGCTGGTATGAAATTGCATTAACCCTAAATGACGAGCTTTGCTCATCCCATAATGCAGTTTAAAATGTCCAAAGACCCGCTCAACGGTGTTTCTAGTTTGGCTCTTTTGGGTATTATTGCGTTTTTGCTGTTCGGTTAAGGGTGTATTGCGCCATGCTCTATCATGAATATGATTTTTTATCGGTGGTTCATGCTCGGCAAGGTAGTCATCATGGGCTTGGCTTTTATACGCACTGTCAGCATACACGGCTGATTCATCATCTGTTAACAGCATGGTAAAACATTGGGAATCATGGACATTGGCAGGGGTAGTTTCAACCTTTTTGACAAAGCTGTCTTCATCACAGTTGAGATGAATTTTAAAGCCGTAGGTGGTTTTTACTTTACCTGTACTGTCTTTTTTACTGACATAGGCGGCTTCGTTATCTTGGGTATTGTCGGTGTGTTTGCCTTTCTTAGGTCGTTTGTTTTTAGCTTCAACGATACTGGCATCGATGATGCTGACACTGCCCGCTTTGATAAAAATGTTTTGTTGGGCTAGTTGCTCATTGATTTGGTTGAACAATGGTTCAATCAGTCTAAGCTCACCTAGGTGTTTGTGGTATCGCCAAATGGTGCTATGGTCGGGTACATCATCCGTTAATGATAGGTCAACAAAGCGACGAAATAGTAAGTCTCGTGCCAGTTGTTTTTCCATGGCTGGATCCGATAGGTTATAGAGTTTTTGTAAGAGTAATACTTTAAACATGATGACAGGGTGAAAGGCAGATTCCCCACGCTCACTGCTATGAACGTGGCGTAAGGTTTGCTCGATAGTTTGCCAGTCAATTAGGTTGTGTAGTTCATCTAATTCTTCGATGGCTTTGTGAGCGTTAATGAGACTGTCTGCTAGGGAGAGTTGCCCTGTTTGTTTCCATGCCATAGTCGTGTCTTTTGCTAGGTGATTGATTTTATTGTATTATACCAATTTAATGAACTTTTGTGTGTTTATTCGTGCAAAGGTTTCTATAATTTAAGGATTGACAATAGCATCGCTTTAATTTTTGGGATTGTAGAACGATTTCCAAAATATTGGATCGGATGGATGAAAGCGATAGGCACTAATCCTAGCAATTTTATTCTGTGGTTAGTTTGGCATAGCACTGTCTTGAGCGGATTTATCTTGTTTCAGATATCTATTGGAGACTCAGCGGAAAACGCCTTTCGTAAAGTTGTAATTTTATGGGGCTTATTCTGGTTTTTGCCAATGGTTTTTGTCCTCCCCTTTATTCGCTTTATCGGAGAAATTAGTGAGCACGCTTATCCGCCACCAGATCGTTCAAAGGACGCTACACTATTTAATACTACGATTACAAATCATGGTTTCCTGAATAAACTGCTTATTCATCCGACGGGAGACGGGTATCATCTCGTTCACCATCTTTTTCCCTCGATTCCTGGGTGGAGATTAAGGACAATGCATAACCATATGATTGAATTAGAGCCAGCTCTAATGACACAAATTATCGAAAGACGAACACTTTCGTTACACAAGTGTAGCAGAGCATAGACTGTCTGCTGAATGAGAGTATATGCAAAGACCACTCTTTAATCGTAGAGTAGCACAAAATGCACTAGAACTAAACAAATGATTTTAGATAGCAGCAGTTCAAGGATGAAAATATTATTTAATATGTACGTTGGTGCTACAAATAGTGTATCAGCAACCGTAATTTGGTAGAAATAATGTCTAATTGTGGGGTTGAGGTTTACCGTACGGCCTTATCACGTTAGCTTATTCAATATACTCTGTTGGTATTTAAAATTACATTTTTATGGAATTTAGTTTATGAAACGTATAATAGGTTAAAGAGTATTTGTATAGAACAATTGATGGCCTAAGTAACTTTCTTGATTTTTTACTTATCAAATAGGGAGAATACCAAAAATACAAAAGTGCTTTTAGATAGAGCATTTAGGTAATTTAAAAATTTTGAGCAACTAAGTAAAACCATTATGTAAAATGGCAAAAGTCTATGATATGGCATCAGACCAAAGCAAGTTGAAGCATTAATTAAGCTGGTATATGTTTTAATTTCATGAAATCAGATTAAACAAAGCCAAAAAAACTTGAAATAATGCGAATGTTTAAAGAAGAATAGTTCAAAATAGGGTAAAATCTATATGATGGTAGATTGAAAGATGAAGTAAAATTAATTAATAAATTCTTGGAAATTTATGTTGTCTGAAATATGTGATAAGAGATTTTCTGACTAGCCTAAAAGTTTGTAGCAGAGTTGAAGTAGCAAGTTGCTTGATAATCCCGAAAAATCCATACATGAATAGCCAGCCTACAAAAAATTACTGGTCGGAATTAGTAGCCGATCTTTCCAACCATTTTTAAACTTTTATAAATAAGAGAGTTATAGTGTGACAAGACCCGATTCCCTACCGCACTCCGTAATCAAAGCTGTGTTACGAGCGACTCAAAGCGTTGCCACGCCATTCTGGCTATATGAGACCGAGCCCATGAGAGAAAGGGTTCAGCAGCTAGAAAAATTCGACGTTATTCGGTTTGCACAGAAAGCCAATAGCAATATTCATGTCCTTAGCATTTTTCGTGAAATGGGAGTGCTTGTTGATGCTGTTTCGTTAGGTGAAATAGAGCGAGCTTTGCGAGCTGGCTATACTCCTGGTACTCTAGATCAAGAAATCGTCATCACCGCAGATATTATCGACGAATCGACTTTAATCCGAGTCATTGAGCTAGGAATACCAGTGAATTGTGGTTCTTTAGATATGTTAATGCAACTTGGTCAAATCGCCAACAATCATCCGGTTTGGTTAAGACTCAATCCTGGTTTTGGACATGGGCACAGTCATAAAACTAATACTGGGGGTCCATTTAGCAAACATGGAATCTGGCACGAAAATATTGCTGATGCCCTTCGCCTCGTTGATAAGTATGGATTGAATCTAATTGGACTACACATGCACATTGGTTCTGGTGCTGATTACACTCACCTACGTCAGGTTTGTGGTAGCATGCTTGAGGCAGTCAAGCAACTTGATCGCCCAATTAGCTCCATCTCTGCTGGTGGCGGATTGCCAGTTCCTTCTCGACCAGGGGAACCAGAGATTGAAATTGAGGAGTATTATGCCGCATGGAATGAAACTCGGATTGAAATTGAGCGTATTATTGGGGATAAGATTTGTCTGGAGATTGAGCCAGGACGATTCCTAACTGGAAATGCAGGTCTTCTTGTCGCAGAGATACGCGCCATTAAAAAAATCGGAGATAATTACTTTGTGCTACTAGACACGGGTTTTAATGAACTCGCTCGTCCCATTCTTTATGGTAGCTATCACGAGATCGTTTTCCTGAAGCGGTCAGGAGTGTTAGTAACCGGACCACTCAAATCAATTGCAGTTGCTGGACCATTATGTGAGTCTGGCGATGTATTCACTCAGAATGACGGAGGGATTGTTAGGTTCCGCGAGCTTCCGATGCCACAAGTTGGGGATCTAGCTATAATACGAGATGTAGGCGGATATGGTGCAACCATGTCGTCAAACTATAATAGTAGACCTCTTGCTCCTGAAATTTTGTTAGATGATGGAAAGCTGACTATTATTCGTCAACGCCAATCGATAGAACAGCTTCTTGATCTTGAAGTTCGAGGAAAGGCATTTTGACGTCTAGCACAATTTCTACTCAACTATGGATAAACCGTAACAAGCAGCGTAAGAAAAACCTTATGCTTCCGGAACAAACGGGATTACTTCACACATCGAGTGATATTATCCCATGTCTATGAAATAATATCGGTTAACTACTTAACTATTTATCAGGCTATAAGGTAAAATATTATGTCCATTATTTACGATATGATCTGAACCCCGAAAGTTGGACTAAAAAGTTGAACTAGAATGGGGAAGTTTCATTATGAAGACAAAGTATTCTGTTGAATTTCGACTTGAGGTTGTTCAATATCAGCTGAAGGGACATAGCAAAGTTGAAGCTGCTAGAAAGTTCGGTATCAATCCAAGCAGTGCTGAGCGTTGGTTAGTACTTTATGGACAGAATGGAAAAGATAGTTTAGACAATGTTACTCGGTACGCTGAATTTGACTTAGATTTTAAACTTAAGGTTGTTCTATCTGTAATTAATGATGGATTATCGCTGAGAGAAGCCGAAAAAACCTATAATTTGAGAACTAAAGCTGTTATTACCAACTGGTTGCATCAATATAAAAAAGACGGTATAAATGGCTTACAACCAAAAAAAGGTAAACATCGTCTTTTGAAACAGCCAAAACAAATTGAACCTGAACAAGCTAAAATAGATAAAAGCAAAACCCAAGATGAATTACTTGGGGAGATTGCCTATTTGCGTGCTGAGGTTGCTTTGCTAAAAAAGCGGAGAGCCTTAAGACTGGAGAGCGAAGCGGGCGCACAAAAGCATTTGCTAAAATCATCTCGGAATTAAGGCAACAACATCAATTACAGCATCTGTTAAAAGCTGCACAAATGGCTCGTAGCACCTATTTTTATCATCAACAACGTCTAAAACTTGAGGATAAATACAGTAACGTTAAACAACAGATTGAAGAAATATATCATAAACACAAAGGCAGATATGGCTATCGCAGAATTACACTGGCTTTAAAGAACCAAGGGACTCATATTAACCATAAATGTGTGCAACGCCTGCTGCGAGAAATGGGTTTAAAAGCTACTGTTAGACCCGTAAAATACAAATCTTACAAGGGAACCGTTGGTAGAATTGCAGATAATGTACTAAAACGTGAATTTAAGACTGACCAACCGAATAAAAAATGGGTAACTGACGTCACAGAATTTAATGTCAAAGGTGAAAAGCTGTACCTATCGCCATTAATGGATTTATTTAATGGAGAAATTATCAGTTATCAACTAAAACAAAGACCCACCTTTGATTTGGTTGAAGACATGCTAAAAGAAGCAATAGGCAGACTGCAACTTGATGAAAAACCAATCGTGCATTCTGATCAAGGTTGGCAGTATCAAATGAAGCGTTATCAAAGACAGCTGAGAGACCAAGGGTTGACCCCCAGTATGTCTAGGAAAGGGAATTGCTGGGATAATGCCTGTATCGAAAGTTTCTTTGGTACGCTTAAGTCTGAATGTTTTCATCGACAAGAGTTTGCTTCAGTTAAAGAATTAGAAATTACTGTCAAGGAGTATATTGATTATTACAACAATGAACGAATCAAGGTCAAATTAGAAGGTTTATCTCCTATCCAATATAGGGGGAAATACTTCAAAAATCGTTAAAAAAGGTTGTCCAACTTTCGGGGTTCAGATCAAAATAAGTGGGCACTATCTCGTATTTTTTAGAATGGTGGTAGATGGGATGGTCGGATGCTTACCTAACAAGCATTTCATCTTTGCGTTAAAGTCAAATCGCTTGGTGGCTTTAACCCC
>NZ_DAMALV010000055.1:0-10924 GCF_032069585.1 Moraxella sp. CTOTU48268 | reverse complement strand
TTGGAAAATTTCATCATAAAGGCAAAAAGTATGTGGTCGAAATCAATGCCAAAGACTTAGACCAACAACAACGCACTGAGATTGAGCGATTTATCGAAACGCTAATGACGAAAAATATCACCGCTTAAAAACTGTGGCAAATTGCCACACTTTTACCCAATAAAATCCGAGACGCTTTCTCGGAAAAGTTTCTTAAAAAAATCTGTGGCAAATTGCCACACTTTTTCATTTTTAAAAATGGTTTTTAATCTGTGGCAATTTGCCACACTTTTGAGTTAGGAATAAAACATGGCTAAATCTGCCAAAACCGATAAAAACGAATCGATTGAAAAAATTCTTTGGAAAGCTGCCGACAAACTACGAAAAAACATCGACGCTGCCGAATACAAGCATGTGGTGTTGGGGCTAATTTTTCTCAAATACATTTCTGACAGCTTTGAGGTGCGTTATCAACAGCTATTACAAGAGGTCGATGAGGGCGCAGACCCAGAAGACCGTGATGAGTATACAGCGGACAATATCTTCTTCGTGCCAGAGATTGCCCGTTGGTCGCACCTTGTCAGTCAAGCCAAACAACCTACGATTGGCAAAACCGTCGATAATGCCATGGAAGCCATCGAAAATGAGAATCCGCAACTTAAAGGCGTATTGCCCAAAGTGTATGCCAAGCAAAATCTGGATGCCACAGGGTTGGGCGAACTGATTGACTTAATCGGCAATATCGCCATGAACGACACCAAAGAACGCTCTGCCGATGTGCTCGGTCACGTTTTTGAGTATTTTTTGGGTGAGTTTGCGTTAGCCGAAGGCAAACAAGGCGGACAGTTCTACACGCCAAAATCCATTGTTACTTTGCTCGTTAATATGCTTGAGCCGTATCAAGGACGGGTATTTGACCCTTGCTGTGGCTCTGGTGGTATGTTTGTTCAATCCGAAAAATTCGTCGAAGCCCACCAAGGACGCATTGAAGATATTTCAATTTTCGGGCAAGAAAGCAACCAAACGACTTGGCGACTGGCAAAGATGAATTTGGCGATTCGAGGTATTGATAGCGAACACGTGCGCTGGAATACCGAAGGCTCGTTCTTAAATGATGCCCACAAAGACCTAAAAGCTGATTTTATTATCGCCAATCCGCCGTTTAATGTGTCGGACTGGAGCGGTGAACAGCTCAAAGGCGATGCGCGCTGGCAGTATGGCACACCGCCGACAGGCAATGCCAACTTTGCGTGGTTACAGCATTTTATTTATCACTTATCGCCCAAGGGTCAAGCAGGTGTGGTGCTTGCCAAGGGAGCGTTAACATCCAAGACCGGCGGTGAAGGTGAAATTCGACAAGCTTTGATTGAAAAAGCCAATGTCATCGATTGTGTCGTCAATCTGCCTGCCAAGTTGTTTTTGAATACGCAAATTCCTGCGGCGTTGTGGTTTTTACGCCGCGATAGAGCAAGCTCGGCCAAGTATCAAGACCGGAGCGGTGAGATTTTGTTTATCGATGCGCGTAATTTGGGGGAGTTGATTAATCGGCGAAATAAGGTGCTGACTGATGCCGATGTTGCCAAGATTAGCGAAACCTATCATAACTGGCGAAATAAAAATGGACAGTATGAAGATGTGGCGGGGTTTTGTGCGTCGGTGCCGATTGCCAAGGTTGCGGAGTTGGATTTTGTATTGACGCCGGGGCGGTATGTGGGTTTGCCTGAGGAAGAAGATGGGTTTGATTTTAAGGAACGGTTTGCCAGTTTGCAGGTGGAGTTTGCGGCGCAGCTAAAGGAAGAGCAGGCGTTAAATCAGGCGATTTTGGAGAATTTGGCGAAGGTGCAGTTATGAGTGAATGGACTGAAAAACGATTGGGTGAAATCGTAGAAGTTGTCAATGGATATGCCTTTAAGTCAAAAGATTTTAAATCTTTTTGTTTTGAAAATGATTTACCAGTTCTAAAGATCAAGAATGTTGCTAACGGTGATGTAAATTTAAATGAAGTGCAATATCATACCAATGACACTAAGTTTGGAAAATTTACAGCCAAGAAAAATGATTTACTTATAGCACTAACAGGAAATCATCCTGAGGCTCAAACTCAAGTTGTTGGCTCAGTTTCTAAATTAAAAATGGATATTGTAGCATTAATAAATCAACGAGTTGCCAAGATAATTATCAAAGAAAATTTAGCTGACAAAAACTTTATCTATTACTCTTTCAAGTTACCAGAAATCTCGTTTAAGTTAGCAAGTAAATCATCAGGCAGTGCAAATCAAGCTAATATTTCAAAGTCAGATATAGAAAATTTGGTATTCAAAATTCCGCCACTTCCCGAACAACAAGCGATTGCGTCTGTATTATCGTCGCTTGATGATAAAATCGACCTACTCCATCGCCAAAATAAAACCCTTGAAGCAATGGCAGAAACGCTGTTTCGGCAGTGGTTTATCGAAGAAGCAAAAGCGGATTGGGAGATTGGAAAATTACCAGACGAATTTACTTTTATTATGGGTCAATCACCTAGTGGAAGTTCTTTTAATGAAGAAAAAATAGGCGTCCCGATGTTTCAAGGAAATGCTGATTTTAACTTTCGTTTTCCAACGAATAGAGTTTATACAACAGAACCCAAAAGATTTGCTGAACCATTAGATACACTAATTAGCGTTCGAGCTCCAGTTGGTGCTCAAAATATGGCAAAAGAGAAATGTTGTATTGGGCGTGGGGTTGCAACTTTTAGGAGTAAGATAAATCCTGACTGGTACACCTACACTTACTATAAACTAAATTTCTTAATGACAGAGATTAAAAAATTTAACGATGAAGGTACAGTTTTTGGTTCAATTAGTAAAAGTGATTTTGAAAAAATTGAAGTAATAATTCCAGATAATTTAACCGTTGAAAACTTTGAAAAAGTTGCAAAACCTGTTAATGATAAAATTATTTCAAATGTTAATCAGATTCAAACATTAGAAAATTTACGAGATACGCTTTTACCCAAACTCATGAGCGGAGAAATCCGAGTACAACACTAAAAAAACTGTGGCAAATTGCCACACTTTTTAACTGATCATGAAAAATCGAAATTGTGGCAAATTGCCACACTTTCCAAACAAGAGAAAATTATCAATGTCTTTAACCGAGCACACCAACGAACAGGGCTACCAAGACTGGCTTAATCAGCTCAAAATACAGATTCGCTCATCGCAACAACGAGCCATACTTGCGGTCAATCGAGAACTGGTACTGTTATATTGGCAAATCGGGCAAGACATCTTACAACGTCAAACCCAGCAAGGCTGGGGCGCCAAAGTCATCGACAGACTATCCAAAGACCTATCCACCGAATTCCCAGAAATCAAAGGCTTTTCTACTCGCAACCTAAAATATATGCGCAAGTTTGCCGAAGCATGGCAAGATAAGCAAATAGTGCAGCAGGCTGTTGCACTATTACCATGGGGTCATAATCTTGTATTATTGGATAAATTTTCTGACAATGAAACAAGACTATGGTACGCCCAAAAAGCCATTGAACATGGTTGGTCACGCAATGTCTTAGTCCATCAAATAGAAAGCGGTTTGCTAGAACGCACAGGACAGGCCGTCAATAATTTTTCGCAGATATTGCCAGAGATACAGTCAGATTTGGCGACCCAAACTTTCAAAGATCCTTATATTTTTGACTTTCTTAGCCTAGGCGAAGCCTATCATGAACGAGAATTAGAAACCGCTTTAACCCAGCATATTATGGCATTTTTACTCGAGTTAGGGACAGGTTTTGCATTTGTTGGCAAACAGCGGCATATTGAAGTTGGTGGTGATGACTTTTATATCGATTTGCTTTTCTATCATCTGCAACTTCGCTGTTACGTTGTCATCGAATTGAAAACAGGCGATTTTAAACCTGAGCATATCGGGCAACTCAATTTCTACGTGACTGCAATCGATAGGCAACTCAAAACCGAACATGACACACCAACGATAGGCTTGTTACTTTGTAAAAGTCGTAACGAAGTCGTGGTTGAATATGCACTCAATCAAAACCCCCAACCGATTGGCGTTGCAGTTTATCAATTAGAAAAAATGTTGAATGAGTTAGAATTAGACAAATAAAACTGTGGCAAATTGCCACACTTTTCAAAAGATATGAATACGGATGTTCCCATGAGCAAAATCTACGAATCTGACATCGAACAAATGGCTATCGAACAACTCCAAGCCATCGGCTATCGCCACGTTTACGGCGTCGATATCGAACCAAGCGGTAGCAAACCCCTACGAGCCTATAGCCAAGTTTTGCTCCAAGACAATGTCCTGCAAGCTATCGCTACCATCAACCCACAACTCACCCCAGAACAATGCCTTGAAGCCTATCAGCGTATCAGCCAACATAACCAACTCACCACACCCAATAATGTCAGCAATAATTTAGCCTTTCACCGTTTGCTTACCGAAGGCATCCCCCTAGAAATTCACAAGGATGGCAACGCCCAAGGTGAGCAGGTCTGGCTAATTGACTGGAACGAACCGAGCAACAACGAATTTTTGGTCATTAACCAACTCACCATCACCCATGATAGCCCCAAAGGCAAATATAAACGCCGACCCGACCTTATTTTGTATATCAATGGCATTCCGCTCGTCGTTATCGAACTAAAAAACGCCGCCGATGCCAACGCTACTATTCAAGGGGCGTATAACCAAATCCAAACCTACCAAGACCAAATCCCCCAACTATTTACCTACAATGCGTTCTGCGTGGTGTCAGACGGATTAGAGGCCAAAGCAGGGACACTTTCGGCGGATTTTAGCCGTTATATGACATGGAAAACCAAAACAGGCGACACAGAAGCCCACCGCCACGAGCCACAACTTAATGTCTTAATTCAAGGTTTGCTTAACCCAGTCACACTACTGGATATGGTACGGCATTTTATTGTCTTTGAAGCCAGCAAAACCGAAGACAAAAACGGTATTATCACCATCAGTAATATTAAAAAAATGGCGGCATATCATCAGTATTATGCGGTTAATAAGGCAGTATTATCAACCATCCGAGCGAGTAGTGAAAATAGTGATGAGGATGACACCCCAGAAAATAATGTTAGCAACAAAAAAGCAGGCGTCGTTTGGCATACTCAAGGCTCGGGAAAATCCCTGTCAATGGTGTTCTACACAGGCAAAATCGTGCTTGCCATGAATAACCCAACCGTGGTTATATTGACCGACCGTAACGACTTAGACGACCAGCTTTTTGCCACATTCTCGGCATCGGTTCAATTGCTTAGGCAATCTCCAAAACAAGCCGGAGATCGAGAGCAGCTCAAAGAACTACTTAAAGTCAATTCTGGCGGTGTCATTTTTACCACCATTCAAAAATTCCAGCCAGAAGACGGTAGCAATGTCTATGACACGCTGTCCGAACGCCATAACATCATCGTCATCGCCGACGAAGCGCACCGCTCGCAATATGGCTTTGCCGCCAAAGAAGTCGATGTCAAAAACGATGCTGGCAACGTGACAGGCAAACGCACGGTTTATGGTTTTGCCAAATATTTGCGTGATGCCTTGCCCAATGCCACTTATCTAGGCTTTACAGGCACACCGATTGAAAAAAACGATGTCAACACCCCAGCGGTGTTTGGTGATTATGTTGATATTTACGACATCTCCCAAGCCGTTGAAGACGGGGCAACGGTGCGGATTTTCTATGAATCACGGCTTGCCAAAGTGGCGATTAGTGACGAAGGCAAAAAATTGATAGCCGACTTTGATGAAGAATTTAACGAAGACGAACTCACCGCCACCCAACAAGCACGAGCCAAATGGGTCAAAGCCGAAGCCTTAATCGGTAGCTATGACCGTATCCAAGCGGTCGCTGCCGACATCGTACAACACTTTGAACAACGGCTATTTGCCAATGCCAACCAAGGTAAAGGCATGATTGTTGCCATGTCTCGGCGGATTGCAGTGGATTTGTACAATGCGATAATTGCATTACGCCCAGCGTGGAGCAGTGATGATTTATACGATGGCGTCATCAAAGTGATTATGACCTCATCGGCAGCCGATGGGGCAGCCCTTGCCAAGCATCATACAACGAAAAAAGACCGCCAAATTTTAGCAAACCGTATGAAAGACCCAGAGGATAAGCTCAAACTGGTTATCGTGCGGGATATGTGGCTAACAGGCTTTGACGCTCCCAGTATGCACACGCTTTACATCGATAAACCGATGAAAGGTCATAACTTAATGCAAGCGATTGCCCGTGTCAATCGGGTGTACAAGGATAAAGCAGGGGGCTTGATCGTTGATTATCTGGGTATTGCTGCCGATCTGAAAGAAGCCTTGAGCTTTTACTCAGATGCTGGCGGTAAGGGCGACCCAGCCGTGGTGCAAGATGAAGCCGTCATTATCATGAAAGAAAAACTGGAAGTGTTAGACGGCATTATGCACGGTTACGACTATCACAAATACTTTACCTCAGACACCGCTGAAAAACTCAAAATCATTCTCGAATCCGAAGATTTTATCTTAGGCATTGAGCAAGGGGAAGGAAAGACCCGTTTTATTCGTGCTGTAAGCTCGCTCAGTCAATCTTTCGCCCTAGCCGTACCCCATCCTACCGCAATGGAAAATGCACCCCTTGTAGCGTATTTCCAAGCGGTTAAAGCACGTTTGGTCAAATTCAATGAACCGACGACCAATTCTGCAGGTATCGGCAACAGCGAATTGGAAACTAGAGTTAAACAGACCATTGACCAGGCCTTAGTGAGTGAAAAGGTCGTCGATATCTTTGATGCCGCTGGTATTCAAAAACCCGACATCTCTATCTTATCTGATGAATTCATGGAAGAAATGCGAGATTATGAACACAAAAACATTGCTCTAGAAACTCTTAAAAAACTACTGAATGATGAAATAAAAGTGCGAGAGCAACACAGCGTTACCCAAGGCAAAAAACTCATGGACATGCTCAACAACGCTATCAAAGGCTACCAAAACAAAGTCTTAACTGCAGCTGAAGTAATTGAAGAGCTTATCAAGTTAGCGAAAGAAATCAAGGAATCCGATAGTTTGGCTAATGAGCTGAAACTGAGTGACTTTGAATATGCCTTCTACTCGGCTGTGGCAGAAAATGACAGTGCTAGAGAACTCATGGGTCAAGATAAACTCCGAGAACTAGCAATTGTATTAACGTCAACCATTCGTAACAATGTTAGTGTCGATTGGACTATCAAAGAATCTGCAAGGGCTAAAATTCGTACTGTCGTAAAACGTTTGCTCAGGAAATATGGTTATCCACCTGATATGGAGCTTTTAGCTACAGAACTCGTATTACATCAAGCAGAGGTAATTGCTGATCAATTAGTTAGCTAAAAAAGCTTTATATTTTATTTACTGTTTTTGATAAAAAAATAAGACGACGTTTCATTACCTCACTATTTTAATGATAAAAGTAGGTTTTTAATGTTTTTAATGTTTTTAAATACTTTTAATAGTTTTTAAACAAGCCGCAAGTCGCCCATACCAAGGCTTATATAAGATATTAGACGACGTTTAGTTACCCATAAGACGACGTTTAGTTACCCATAAGACGACGTTTAGTTACCTATAAGACGACATTTAATTACTCATAAGACGACGTTTAATTACTCATAAGACGACGTTTAGTTACCTTAAATAAAGATATCTAAATATATATTATTAGACGACATTTAGTTACCTTAAAATTTTTAAAATAATAGGACGACAAATTGTTACCTCAGGATTGATTCAGATAAATTTATTATAAGACGACATTTTATTACCAATTTAATTCCTAATGATTCATATAAAACGCATAATATATCTGTTGCGTTTAAACGACATAAAAAATATAATCGTCTTAAATAAGTTTTTAAAATAAACTCAAATGTCTAAATCTTCAACTCAAAAAGATATAGTCGTTAAGTCTAATAGACTTAATTCTGCACTTCAAAATTTAAGCCTAGCTGAAATACGAATTATCCAATTAGCGATTGTAGATGCTCGTGAAAGTGGAAAAGGTCTAGATCCATCTACGCCTTTAACAATTAGTGCGTCACGCTATGTAGAGGTATTTGAAACTACGCGACAAAATGCCTATATGAGGATTAAAGAAACTGAAGAGACATTGTTTAATCGCCGATTTAGCTTTATTGATGAAGATGGTCTACTGGTAAAAAGTCGTTGGTTGTCTCAAGTGCGGTATTTAGATAACCAAGGTGAAATTGAATTATCTTTTACGCCAGCTGTAGTCAAGGGAATTAGCAGAATTGATGGTGCAGTTGATTTTTTTACTCAGTATTCTTTACAACAAACATCTGGTTTGGATAGCGCTTATTCAACTCGGCTATATGAATTACTCGTTCAATGGAAAGCGGCAAAAAAGACCCCTTTATTTGAATTAGAAACATTTAGAGCGCAGTTAGGATTGCAAGAAAACGAATATGCGAGGATGTTTGATTTTAAAAAACGTGTCTTAGATATGGCAGTTAATGAAATTAATAAAGTGACTGACTTAAAAGTGTCCTACCAACAAATTAAAGAGGGACGGAGTATCATAGGATTTATTTTTACGGTAACTTTAAAAAATAAAGAAGCACCATTAAAGGATGTAAAACGTGATACCAATACCCTCGATATGTTCGTGCCAATGACCGATAGTCAGCGTTACCATTTTGCAAAAAAGTTATCCAAGCTTCATGAATTATCTTACCTTGCTAAAGGGGAGGCAGGTCGAAACTATGACGTGTTTGCCGAACAAATTGCCAATGAGCTTTCAGATCCTGAGCGAGTTAAGTTTTATGAAAATTACTTAGTGCAAGTAGGATTTAAAAAATCAATTTGAAATTTAGGATTAATGAAATTAGCATAGTCATACCAATTATCAATATGACGAACCTATTATGACCGTCACCATCTTTCACCGACTCGAAGCCCAAAGCTACCAACCCATTCCTTTGTTTTTAGAACCCATTCCAGCAGGATTTCCCTCACCTGCTGAAGGCTATGTTGAAGAATGTGTGGATTTAAATGACTTGTGTATCGATCATCCTAATGCCACTTTCTTAGTCAGAGTCGATGGATTGTCGATGATTGATGCCGGTATCTATCCCAATGATTTGCTGGTGGTGGATCGGAGTCTTGAGCCCCAACATGGCGACATTATCGTCGCTCGCTTATTTAACGAATTCACCGTTAAAGAGCTCAATCTTTATCCTTATCCAAGTTTAATTGCCCATAACGAATCCTTTGAAGACATTACCTTAGTCGGTGAAGTTGACTTTGAAGTATTTGGTGTGGTCACTAATGTCATTCGCCCCATTGGTCGCGGCACTAAACGTCCTATCTACAAGTAAGTTTTCATTTCATCTAATTTCTTATCGCTGTTTACAATTCACACGACGGTCATTGTCGTTTAGTCGTC
This sequence comes from Moraxella sp. CTOTU48268, assembly GCF_032069585.1. Lineage (NCBI taxonomy): Bacteria > Pseudomonadati > Pseudomonadota > Gammaproteobacteria > Moraxellales > Moraxellaceae > Moraxella > Moraxella sp. CTOTU48268. The sequence continues at coordinate 1,494 of NZ_DAMALV010000055.1, read as the reverse complement.
ATTTGTCATTTTGATGACTTGTCTTTTTGCCTAAACTAGTCTTAATTCTTTTTGCCATTGTTATGAACCCTTATGTACGCCTTAATTGATTGCAATAGCTTTTATGCATCTTGCGAAAAGCTGTTTCGTCCTGATTTAAAACGTCGACCGGTAGTTGTGTTATCTAATAACGATGGCTGTGTGGTGGCTAGATCCGCGGAGGCTAAAGCATTGGGGATTAAGATGGGCATCCCTTACTTTCAGATTAAAGACTTTCTACAACAACATCAAGTGGCGGTGTTTAGCTCCAATTACGCTTTGTATGCTGATATGTCAGCGCGGGTGATGAATACACTTGAACAGCTGTGTCCTGACGTGGAAGTGTATTCGATTGATGAAGCGTTTTTATACCTAGGTCGCTATCCAGCGGCGCTTAACGATTTAATCGCTTACGCCAAGCTCATTAAAACTACCGTTGAGCGTCATACCGGCATTCCTGTAGGGGTTGGGGTAGGGAAGACCAAGACCTTGGCGAAACTGGCCAATTACGCCGCTAAAAAGCATCCAGCGACGCAAGGGATTTGTGTGTTGGATAAAGCCAGCTGGATTGAGCGGTTAATGACCATTACACCGGTTGAAGAGGTATGGGGGATTGGTCGTCAGCATACTAAAAAACTACACAGTCTAGGCATTACCACAGTGGCACAGTTTGCCGCTATACCGCATAGTTTGGTGCGTCAGCATTTTAACGTGGTAATGGAGCGTACCAATTTAGAACTCAATGGCATTATGTGTTTAGGTTTAGAAGCGGCAATGGCTAAACAAGAAATTGTGTCATCGCGCTCCTTTTCTAAAAAGATCACCGAGTTTGATGACTTAAGCCAAGCGGTGATGGGTCATGTGTCTAAAGCAGCGGTCAAACTGCGTAAGCAGCAAAGCGTGTGTAAGATACTGGTGGTGTTTGCCAAGACCAGTGCCTTTAACCCCAATGAGCCTTACCAAAGTATTCGTGGTCAATATCAGTTTATCAATGCCACCTGTGATACCCGGGTGATGATTGCTGGCACTAGACAAGTACTAGAGCGGATTTATAAACCTAATTTAAAGTATGTCAAAGCCGGTGTCATGCTGTGTGCGATTCAAGATCAGGCTACCATCGTTGATGATTTGTTTGAGAAGCCTGACCTCTTAAAACAGCAGCAATCACAAAAGCTAATGGCAGTGATGGATGCCATTAATCAGCAGATGGCGCACCAGAGCAAAGCTCAAGCCAAAGGTTCATCTAAAGGCAATGGTGGCCGATTGTATATTGCCAGTACCGGCATAGCCAAGCAGCAAGACTGGCAGATGAATCGAGCGTTTTTAAGCCCAAGCTATACCACCAAACTGTCTGATTTATTAACTGTGCATTAATTTAACCAAGAGAACCCTGTATGTGTGCCAACTTTCAACCGATTACTCAAGCGCAAGCGTCACGCTTTACCAATCAGCAGTTAAGCTTTGACTTTAAAGACG
>NZ_DAMALV010000054.1:0-11216 GCF_032069585.1 Moraxella sp. CTOTU48268 | reverse complement strand
ACCGCCCAAGAGTTCATATCGACGGCGGTGTTTGGCACCTCGATGTCGGCTCATCTCATCCTGGGGCTGAAGCAGGTCCCAAGGGTATGGCTGTTCGCCATTTAAAGAGGTACGCGAGCTGGGTTTAGAACGTCGTGAGACAGTTCGGTCCCTATCTACCGTGGGCGTTGGAAATTTGAGAGGATCTGCTCCTAGTACGAGAGGACCAGAGTGGACGAACCTCTGGTGTTTCGGTTGTGACGCCAGTCGCATTGCCGAGTAGCTATGTTCGGATGGGATAACCGCTGAAAGCATCTAAGCGGGAAGCCCACCTTAAGATTAGATTTCCCTAAAGAGCCGTTGTAGACTACGACGTTGATAGGTTGGGTGTGGAAGCATAGTGATATGTGTAGCTAACCAATACTAATTGCTCGTTTGGCTTGACTATACAACGCCTAAATGGCTTTGTAGGTAATAACGATATTCACCTCGCTTGATATAGCTTATACTTTACTTTTAAATTAACTCATTCCTCTATCCCCCTTTGCTGACGATAATAGCTTGGAGGTCCCACCTGATCCCTTCCCGAACTCAGAAGTGAAACTCCAATGCGCCAATGGTAGTGTGGTTCGCCCATGTGAGAGTAGGTCATCGTCAGCTCCCTATTCCAAATCACCCCCCTTACTGATGTAAGAGGGGTGTTTTTTTGCTTCCCTGAAAGACTCAGAGAAAAACTCAGAATAGAAAATTAATGTTTTTATCGCAGACTTTGGGTAAAATAGGCGAAAATTTTTGGTGTGAAATTTAAAAGCGAGTGTTACCATGCAAATTACCATTATTGACCATCCCTTAGTTAAGCATAAATTATCCTTGATGCGCGAGGCAGATAGTAGCACTTATAAATTTCGTACCTTGACTAAAGAACTTGCCCGTTTGATGGCGTATGAAGCAAGTCGTGATTTTCCCATAGAAACAATCAGTATTCAGGGCTGGGAAGGCAACCAAATTGAGGGCATTCAAATCAAAGGTAAAACCGTCACTGTCGTACCTATCTTGCGTGCAGGATTGGGAATGCTTGATGGGGTGTTAGACCTTATTCCTACTGCAAAAATCTCGATGGTTGGACTGCAACGTGATGAGGATACCCTTGAGCCCGTGCCTTTTTTTGAAAAGTTGGTCAAAGATATTAATGAGCGTCCTGCGTTGATTTTAGATCCTATGCTTGCCACGGGCGGTAGTATGGTAGCAACGATTGATATGATGAAAAAACACGGTTGCAAAGATATTAAAGCCTTGGTATTAGTGGCAACGCCTGAAGGGGTGAAAGCGGTGAATGATGCCCATCCTGATGTGAAGATTTTTACCGCAGCACTCGATAGTCATTTAAATGAACAGGGGTATATTATCCCAGGGCTTGGGGATGCAGGGGATAAAATTTTTGGTACAAAACAGCACTGAGGTGCAAAACAGTAAAAGTAGGAGAAAAGCTAGATGATTTATCTAGCTTTTTATTGACAGTTTTATAGTGGCTATTTTTTGGTCGGTTGTAAGCTATCGGCTAAATCGATAAGCTTAATAAATTCGCGGCGAATACCTTGTGGGTCGTTGCCGATATTGGCTTGGGCGAGCCGCTTGCTGTCGTTTAGTTGCCAATTACCGAGGTATTTGCTTTGCTTGAGGGTTTCGCCAAAACTTGCCACACTTAGCGCAAATGCCATCTCGCTGCTCGGCTGTTGGGTATTATTGCTAATGGGCAGGGTCAAAAGCGTTGATGTGTTGCTATTTGGGGCTTTATAGCGAAGTTTTAAAAGCCCCAGCTCAGTATTTTTGCGTGTGTGATTGATAGGGTAAGCTTGGTAGCGGCTATCGTCTAGCCAACCTTGCTGCCCCATAGGGGTAACTTCAAACAGCGCAACCACAGATTTGCCTGCACCTAGCTCACCTGCGTCTACTTTATCGTTGTTAAAATCTTCTTTTTCAAGGACACGATTTTCATAACCAATTAAGCGCCATTCTTTAACCGTCTGGGGATTGAATTCCACTTGGACTTTGACGTCTTTTGCCACAGTATTGAAGGTTGCTGACATTTCATCTACCAAGGCTTTTTTGGCCTCAGACAGGCTATCAATGTAGCTATAGTTACCGTTGCCGTTATCCGCGACTTGTTCCATCATGTGATCGTTTAAGTTGCCTTCACCAAAGCCAAACGTGGAAAGTGACACACCGCTATCACGTTCACGGCGGATAATATCTAGCATTTCATCGACGTCCGATACACCGACATTAAAATCCCCATCGGTCATCATCAAAATGCGGTTGATGCCGTCTTTTTTATAGTGGATTTTTGCTTGTTGATAAGCCAACTTTATCGCTGCTTCGCCATTGGTCGAACCACTGGCATCTAGGCTATCAATTGCGGCTAATATTTTGTCGGTATCACTGCCTTTAGTGGCAGGAAGCGTCACTTGGGTGCGACCTGCATAGGTCACGATACTGATGGTATCTTGCGACCTCAATTGCTTGGTGAGCATTTTTAGCGAAGATTTGACCAGTGGCAATTTATCGTTGTCTGACATCGAGCCTGACACATCCACCAAAAATACCAAGTTGGCAGGCGGTAAGACGCTTTGTTTGGTGATGGTAGGGTCATCCGCTTTGATAGCTACTTTGATGATACGATTGGCGGTACGCCAAGGTGCGGCAACTGTTTCCGTGCTTACCAAAAAAGGGGCATTGGCAAGGCGCTTGGCTTGTGAAAAGTCATAGTTAAAATAGTTGATAAGCTCTTCAATACGCACCGCGTCAGTGGGCGGTAGTTGCCCATTGTTGAGAAAACGGCGCACATTGGCGTAGCTGCCCGTGTCGGTATCGATACTAAAGGTGGCAACGGCATCGGTGGCGGTTTGGTGAATAGGGTTGACTGCAAGGTGCTGATATTTTTCGCTATTATTGTGTGGTATCGACATCGGCATGATGGGTGAGTAGCGTACCATCTTGCTCATTGCTGCTGCATCCATCATCATGCTAGGCGCAGCAACCACGGGCGTTGGTTGAGCAATAACGGTTGGTTGGGCAATAACGGGTGTGGCAGGGCTGGTATCACGGTTATTTGATGGCGAGGGGCTACAAGCCGTCAATAAGCTTTGGGCGATGACAAGGCTCAATAGTGTTGGCTTAAAAATGTCGCGCTGCATGACTAACTCCTTTTCAATCGTGACTGGCGTAATTACAGTTTACGACATTTTTTGATTAAAAAGACAGTTTTTTGCGATAAAACCCGCTAGAAATGGCTGTGGTTAGCGCGGTATCAGCGGTTAAATAGATTAAGAATAATAGTAAGAATGATACTCACGATAATCATGGTGACGATGGGGAAGTGAAAACTAAAGCCGCCGCCTTCGGAGCGGTAATTAACGTCGCCAGGCATACGACCGAACCAATTAAAGGCGTTTGGGAAAAATAGCCAAATTGCACCAATAATTAAAAATAAAATGCCGAGCCCAATAAGAATCTTTGCCATTTTTCTATAACCTTTTATTTTTATAATGACTGGTATTCTATCTGTTTTTAAAAATTAAAATATCAGTATTTAGTAGTTCAGCTGTGATAATGATGTAACTATTTTTTTTGGTTATGATTCTAAAGGCGGTAAAGTGTTATCGCATCTTTGTGAATTTGCATGAGCCAAAGCTTTCCCTACAGAAGTAATTTGAAAATGGTAAGGGAATTGCGACCACCAATTATGTAGTTTAGCTAAATTTGGTCTTAAAAAATAGAATTCTTTAAATTTATTTAAAATCTGTTGTTTTAGATTTGGATCTTGATTATATGTATCATAAATTTCAAATAAAACATTTTTCTGAGTTTCGGTTAATGGAATTTTATGAAACCTATTATCAGTGGATATAAATTCTAGTTCATTAATCCTTTCCCTATTAATTATATCCAAACGTACAAACCCTTCAATTAGTTCATGATCAACTAAAATATTAAAAGGTATGTTATTTTCTTGCAGCAATAAAGTAGCCCCGTGATGCTGTTCAGAATTTTTGCCTATACCTACACTGGTATATCCTGGGAGACGCTCACTATAGAAATCAACTAAATCTTTAAAATCACCTAAATTATTTATTCTTATTGCATTTAAAACATCTAACTGATCTAACCAAGCATCACCCAAAGGTAAATCAGTATAGATTAGCATTCCATAAAGTTTATCTAGAAGATCAAGTCCCTGACTTATGTTACCTACGGCAGGTAAAAAACTAGAAGCTGAATGGAAAACGGTTATTCCTAACAATGCTTCATCCGTAATTTCGTTCACTACCTGTATAGCTCTGTTTATACCTGTCTTGATATTCCTGTTATATCCCTTATTAATTCTACTAATTAAAAGCTCAGACAATAAATCATAGTCAGATTGTCTTTCAGAACGAGTTGCTGATTTTTGAGCATCGACTAGAGACATCTGAAAGTCTGGATCAGCAAATGCACTTAATTTAGTTATATCTTGAGAAATTTTATTTAATAACCTGTTCTCGAGTTTTTCTATTCTAATATTTGCCTCTTTAATAGCCTCCTGCGAGAAACCCTCTCTTGATAACAAAATCATCTCATTAAAGATTTCGCGCGCTCTTTTTTCATCAATACCGATTATAAGGTTAGAAATCTGTAATTGAGTAGAATTATCACCAGCTTTTTGATTTTGAGAGTCAGAGTTAAATAAAGAGTTACTTAGCATGATAATCTCTACCTACTTGAGTTTGAGTAGAATTATCACCTGCTGATTGCTTTTGATTTATAGTATTTTTAATACCAACCCTATAACCAACTGCGCCACCAGTAATTAAACCAATAATCAAAGTAATGATTGCTGTACCTAAGCCATCAAAAAACCATTCCGCAAAAGCTAACATATATTGCTCCAAATAATAAGTATTTTGTAAACATATAGTCGCTTTGGGTGAATTCAAGAATTTTTACTATTTATTTTTTCTCGGTGGTAAGCCTGTATGTTGGGTTTGGAAATTACCCTTTTTCGGATTCGGTTTTTTACCAAAACTGCTTGGCGTAGGTTTTTTACCCGATTTTTTTGCAGTACTATCTTTATTCGTACGTTTGACCGAATCACCAGCGGCAGAACTATTTTTCTTACGGGCTGATTGGTAAACATCTTCACCCTCAAGTTTGGGATTGTACGGCGGAATCAAACACTGACTGCCATGCCCAATCAAATCCTCACGCCCCAAGTCTTTAAGCGATTGACGCAGCAGCGCCCAATTTTTGGGGTCGTGGTAACGTAGATACGCTTTGTGGAGTTTACGCTGTTTGCCCGATTTGACGATTTCCACGCCGTCGCTGTCACGGGTGACTTTATGCAGCGGGTCTTTGGCAGTATGGTACATGGTAGTAGCAGTTGCCATTGGGCTTGGGTAAAAGGCTTGTACTTGGTCGGCACGAAAGCCATTGCGCTTGAGCCAAATCGCCAAGTTCATCATGTCGGTGTCGGTGGTGCCAGGGTGCGCGGCAATAAAATACGGAATCAAATATTGCTCTTTACCTGCTTCACGGCTGTATTTGTCGAACATCTGCTTGAAAGTATCGTACGTCCCCATACCCGGTTTCATCATTTTGGAGAGTACATTGGTTTCGGAATGTTCAGGGGCGATTTTGAGATAACCGCCGACATGGTGGGTGACCAATTCTTTGACATATTCGGGGTCTTTGACCGCCAAATCATAGCGTAAGCCTGATGCAATCAGGATTTTTTTCACCCCTTTGATGTCACGAGCTTTACGGTACAGTTGGGTGAGATGACTGTGGTCGGTGAGTAAGTTGTCGCAGATATCGGGATACACGCAGGAGGGTTTGCGGCAGTTTTTCTCAATGGCATCGTCTTTGCAATGCAGACGGTACATGTTGGCAGTCGGTCCGCCAAGGTCAGAAATTACCCCAGTAAATGACGGCTCGGTGTCGCGGATTTTTTTGATTTCGCCCAAGATAGATTCTTCTGAGCGGTTTTGGATAATCCGTCCCTCATGTTCGGTAATCGAGCAGAAGGTACAGCCGCCAAAACAGCCGCGCATGATATTGACTGATAATTTAATCATATCGTAGGCAGGAATTCTTGCGTTGCCGTAGCTAGGATGGGGCAGACGGGCATACGGCAAATCAAAGATATAATCCATCTCTTCCATGGTAAGTGGAATCGGCGGCGGATTGAGCCATACATCAATGTCGCCATGTCGCTGCACCAAGGCGCGGGCGTTATGCGGATTGGTTTCTAGGTGCAAAATACGGTTGGCATGGGCGTAAAGTACCGGGTCGGATTTGACCTGCTCAAAGTCGGGCAAGCGAATCACGGTTTTGTCACGGGGCGGCAACGGGCGTTTGTGTTTTAAGGCGTTTTTATTGGGGTCTTTGAGGTTAACCACTTGGATGTCTTGGCTTTCAGCGACCTTATCAGCATTGAGCACTTTGTGCTCGACTTTATCCGCCACAAACCCTTTGTACTGACTCTCAAGGGTTTTTTCTTGTTCGATGTGACAGTCGCCCACATCTTCCATCATCACATACGGATTGATAATCGGGTCAACGCGCCCAACGGTGTCGACGTCGTTACTGGCGATTTCTATCATATCGTGTTGCCAGTGTTTTTTGGTTTGTGTCGACAGATACGCGGTGCCACGCACTTTGGCAAGGTCTTCAAAACGGTAACCTTTGGCTAGTGCATGTACAACATCGACAATCGCGCGCTCGGCATTGCCATACAGCAAAATATCAGCGCGGCTATCCATCAAAATGCTACGTCGCACTTTATCTGACCAATAATCATAATGGGCGATACGGCGCAGCGAGCCTTCAATCCCGCCCAAAATAATGGGCACATCGGGATAGGCTTCACGGCAGCGCTGGCTATATACCACAGCCGCACGGTCGGGGCGTTTGTCGGGGGCATTGTCTGGCGAGTAGGCATCGTCACTGCGAATGCGTCTATCGGCGGTGTAGCGGTTAATCATGCTGTCCATATTGCCTGCGGTGACGCCCCAGGCGATGGTCGGTTTGCCAAGGGTCATAAAAGCGTCTTTGCTTGTCCAGTCTGGCTGGGCGATGATACCGACGCGAAAGCCTTGCGACTCTAACAGTCTGCCGATGATTGCCATACCAAAGCTTGGGTGATCGACGTAGGCATCGCCTGAGACGATAATGACATCACAGGCATCCCAACCAAGGGCGTCCATTTCGGCTCGGCTCATCGGCAAAAATGGCGCAGGCTCAAAGCAGCTTGCCCAGTGTTTGTCATAGTCAAATAGGGCTTTGGTACCTTGTTTAAAGGCTTTGTTGGCAATAGTTTCGGCGGACATAGGCTTGGATATTAAATAAAATGAATATGGCTCATTTTATCATGAATCAATTTTGCGATGGGGGTTTATAGGGCGAAATAACAAAAAAACCTGATTAAATTAGTCGGAATTTTATTGGCTATTAGACAAAATTTTTTGCAAGTAATTACATTATAATAAGCGTTGAAAATTTTTTACTTACCATAAACTATTTAATCACGATGACTTTAGGCGATAATTTTATTGGTAGTATTTTTTTTGTTGGCAAAAGCTAAATATAAGGATAATTGATAATGCAAATCTTACCACTAACTGCACAGGATAAAACTAACTGGCAAGCCTTGTGGCAGGGCTATTTAGAATTTTATCAAACAGATCTACCCCAAGCGACTACGGAAAATACTTGGCAAAAAATCATTGACGAAACATCACCCATTTTTGGTTTCGGGGCATTTGTGGATGATAAGCTTATCGGCTTTGTACATGTTGTATTGCATCCAAATACATGGAATACCACAGACTGTTGCTATCTTGAGGATTTGTTCGTCAAAGAAAATGGGCGTGGTAAAGGTGTGGGAAGAATGCTGATCAAATGTGTCTATCAATTTGCTAAAGATAAAAACTGTAATCGGGTCTATTGGGTCACTCAAGAAGGCAACGTTTCCGCTCGCCGTCTGTACGACGATATCGCTAAAAAGACGGATTTTGTGCAGTATCGGCATACTTTATAAATAAGATTTTTTATAACTGCCCCAAAACTTTGGTGGTAAACTATAGCTTTCTTAACTTTTTTGTAGCGCGTTATGAGTGATACCTTTGCTGATGCCTTAGAAGCGCTTGATCCGCTAACACCTGAGCCTACCCAGCTTTCGCCGCCGACAGAGCCGAAGCCTAGACGGCGGTTGCCGTATATGGCGTATGAACACCAGCAGCAAATCACCCGTCTGTGTGTGCGCTGTGGGCTGCTACTTATGCAATATGGGGCAGAGTCGGCAACGGTAACAGATTTGTGCCGCCGATTGGGGATAGCGTTGGGGGTGGCTAGCGTGGAGTGTGGGATTGCCTACAATGGTTTGACCATCACCACAATTTATAATAACCGATGTATTACTACCCTGCGCGCGTCAACCACCCATGCCATCAATGTCAATATCATTGTGCAAATTCAGCGAATTGTACTGGATTTGGAAAGTATGCCGGTGACGAGTACCCTAGAGCATGCGACTTATCGATTTGATGAGATTGATCGGGACACTTATCCTGCCAAGATGATCGCGACGATGGTCGGTGTGGCGTGTGCCTGCTTTGCGTATTTGGCAGGGGGCGATGTACTGGTGTGTTTGGTGACTTTTATTGCGAGCATGATGGGGTATTCGCTGCGGCTATGGCTGAGTAACCGCAACTTTAATCCCTTTATATCCGCGCTTATAGCGGCGTGTTTTGGCTCCATCTTCGCCAGTACCGCGCTGTTATTGGGGATTGGTAACGACCCGCATATTGCTATGGCGTCAAGTGTGCTTTGGTTGGTTCCCAGTTTTCCTTTGATAAATTCGTTGTCGGATATGCTCAAAGGGTATATGAACATCGGTATCGGGCGCTTTATGTTTGTGATTATCTTGACGTTATCGAGCTGTATCGGCATCGTGCTGTCATTGCTACTACTAAATATCAGTCATTGGGGCGTGGGTTGATGAAAGCGTTTGATAAAATTTTATTGCCAATATTGGGTAGGGTGAAAAATGGCGATTGATGCGATTGCCTTGATACGCGCAGCAACTTTTGCTTGCTTGATGACGCTTGGCTGGACACTGCTTGTCAATGTGCCGCGCCGCTATATTTGGCAATGCTTATTGTTGACCATGCTGGGTTACGGACTTAGAGAGCTATTAAAACAGCTATCAGTCAATTTGATACTAGCGACGTTTGTGGCAGCGGGTATTTCATCGTTTGTGGCAATTTATTTGGCAAAAAAATATTTACTTACCCCAAAGATGATTTTGGTGCCTGCCATGCTGTGTATGATGCCGGGGATTACCGCGTACAAAGCCATGATTAGCTTTGTACAGCTAGGCTACTATGGCTACAATCCACAAGTATTTACCCAAATGATGGATTTTAGCTTCAATGCGATATTTGTGACCGCTGCGTTGGTGTTTGGCATTTCGTTGCCGACGTCATTTTGGTATCGCACTAAGCCCATTGTCTGATGTCGTATTAATCTAACTGGATTTTAGTGCCTACCTTGGAGAAATTCATCACAAATTGACTTTTAAAGCGTCGCACATTGTTTTCATAAGTTAAATTATCACGGGTAAAACGGTGATATTCCGCCATATTTTTGGCATGTACCAATAGCAAAAAGTCATAATCCCCTGAGATTTCATAACAACTCATCACGTTGGGCAATCGGTTCATCAGGCGCTCAAAGCCATGCTGCAGCGCGGTATTTTGTTTTTCCATTTCAATCAGCACAAACGCGCTTAAATCAAAGCCCAATTCAGTGGGGTTGACAATCACCACTTGGCGAGTAATCACCCCGGTCTCTGTCATCATTTGGATACGGCGCTGACAGGTCGCTACCGATGCATGCACTTTTTCGGCGATGTTCTTAAGCGGTAGCGTCGCATCTTCTTGCAACAAGTTTAAAATACGTTTATCGATATCATCGATTTCATGAATCATAGCCATGTCCTTCTAAAAATATACAATAAGACAAATTGAGAAAAATATAGCAAATTTATCTTATATTAATATTAAATTATCACAAATAGGGGTATTTTGAAATAATTTACCAAAAATAATTGTTATACTGCTTGGCAATTTAACCGCAAAAGCAAAAATATAACAAGGTCAATTATGTCAGTCTCCAACGTTTTATCACCATCGTCTATCGTTGTCCAGCCCAAGGCAACAACTTCTCAGCCCGCTACCGCTGCCAAAAAGTTACGTTTTGGGGTGGTGTTGGCATTGATTTCTAATGTGTTGTTTGGCGTGCTGTATCTGTATAGTCACTGGCTTGCGCCGTTGTCAGGCACGCAAGTTTTTTTGTGGCGCATGGTGGCGATGTGGTTTGGGTTGGTGGGGTTGTTGGCCGTGACGCAAAGTTTTGGGCAACTCAAAGCGTTTTTGATGGCATTAAACACACAACAATGGATTTTATTGCTGTTGCCGACACCGATTTTGGCAAGTCAGCTATGGCTGTTTATGTGGGCGCCTATCAATGGACAGGCGGTCAATACCGCAATGGGGTATTTTTTGCTTCCCTTGATGATGGTACTGATGGGCTGTGTGGTGTTTAAAGAAATCTTAAATCGATTGCAGTGGGCGGCGATTATCGCTGCGTCAGCAGGGGTGGGATTGCAATTTTGGCTCGCGGGGAGTGTATCGTGGGTCACTGTATGGGTGTGTTTGACTTATCCGATTTATTATGGACTGCGCCGCTGGCAAGGGGTGCCGGCACTGTTGGGGCTGTTCGTTGATTTGTCAGTGATTGCACCGATTGCCCTAGGTTTTTTATTATGGCAAAACAGCAGTATATCGATAGTCACTGGGTCAATGACAATGGGGCTGTTATTGATTGGACTGGGTATGATTAGTGCGCTTGCCATGCAGACCAACCTCAAAGCAAGTCAGGTGTTGCCGATGAACACCTTTGGTATGCTCAGTTATCTTGAACCTGCGCTGATGTTTTTATTGTCCATTTTTGTGCTGCATGAAGCTGTCAATGGTACCATGATTGCCAGTTTTGCTTTAATTTGGGCAGGGGTATTGCTGATGATCGTAAATGCAATGCGAGCGTCCAAAAATAACCACTCAACCGCTATTTGTGACTAGGTAAGCTAGGTTCTGTTGAACATTCAAAGCTTCAGCCAATGATAAGCAAAGGCTAGAGCG
>NZ_DAMALV010000053.1:0-11367 GCF_032069585.1 Moraxella sp. CTOTU48268 | reverse complement strand
TCGGCTAATGTCGCTTGGATAGGCTTTTCTCATGGTGATTGATTCGGTTATTAATTGATTATGTAGCTTATGCTAGCATATTTTTTAATCGTGAACAGGTTCTTAGAAGTTGTGATTCAAATGGCGGTCTATGCCGGTGTACCTGCTTGTATGAATGGCTTAACGGCCTATAGAGAAGCTATGGCAGCCACGGATCATGAGTTACCAAATATTTGATTTAGAAAATAGTATTTAACATAAAATAAATTGGGCGAAATTATATATGCTAGCTAATAATTTTTAGGAAAATGGAGTTAGGCAGTAAAGAAACTGTCCTCATTTTTATCTTCATTCCAGTAATATTCAATTTCTTTGGCTTTTTGTCTTGCAATGTCAATACCGTGTCGATCAGCAATAAACCCATAAGCCATATCCATCCCAGCACTTACTCCAGCCGAAGAATAGTATTTCCCATCAACTACCCAGCGAGCCTTACCGATCCAATTTACTTGTGTAGATTGTTCTGTTACCCATTGCCAAGCAAGTTTATTAGACGTTGCAGATTTTCCATCAAGTAATCCTGTTTTAGCTAGCAAGGCACTACCTGTGCAAACGCTTAATACAAATTCAGCTTTTTCACAATATTGTTTTAATACAGTGAGAAATGCTCGGTCATTGACGAGCATTCTAGTACCCTTGCCGCCCACAATTAGAAGGATATCAGTAGAAAGTGAGTCATCTTTGATTGACTGCGTATGAATCTGTACATTCTGTGAACTGGTTATTAGCCCACCTTTTAGCGAAACAAATTGACAATGATAGATATCTGGCAGACGCCCAAAAACCTCAACAACGCCAAATAAGTCTAAGGTTTCAAAATCATCAAAAATAAGACATGTTATAACTTTTTTCATTATTAATTTCCTTGTAAACGATTTAAGTTTCGTTATAACCTTAACCAAATATTCCTCATATACGCGGCTTTAAAATATCGGGATTGCATTACTTATAAAAAACTAACGTAAGCAATTTAAAGCAAATGATTAAGCAACTCGCTTCTATTTTTTGTTTTCTCCGACAATCATAATAATGCCACCAATAGTAACGACCGCCAATCCTAACATTTTATAAAAATTAATAGGTTTAGGATCTAATCCAAATAGACCTAATTTGCCAATAATTAACGCAAAATACATTTGGCCAAGAAAAACCCAGAGTAAGGTATTGCCAGAACCTATCTTAGGGGCAGATATAAACATAAATAAGATATAAAAGCTACCTAGAAACCCTGGTAGCCACATCCACCATGAAGCAGCCTCTGCATGGGGTGGCTTTACGCCACCCATTGATATACAAGATATAATAAAAGAGGCAATTGTACCGCCTACGTAAAGGTAGAAAGTAGATTGTATTTGAGATGCTTGTGTTGTTTTTTGAAAAGCGTTGACTATTGCTAGTTGCAAAGGAACAATTGCACCGCCTAATAAACTAATTAGTATGTAAGGTAGTATATTCATAGCATTCCTACTGCCTTTTAGCTCTGAAATTTTGGGGCGTATCATAATAAAATAGTGAAAATCGTCGGATAAAAGCCGAACAATTTTGATAACCACATTTTTCAGCAATCATAGCAATTGGCATATCCGTATTAATGATTAAACCCCGAGCCATCTGCATACGAAGCGAAGCGAGATAGGCTTTGGGCGTTATATCTAGCTGCTGCTTAAAAAGCTTTTTGAATTGGCTTTGACTTAAACAAGCAATGTTTGCCAGTGAAGCAAGCGAATGCTTAGCGCCAATATCCTTTTTCATCACACTGATGGCATGAAGTAGCCTACTATCAATTTGCTTATTCACATTAATAGTTCTTAAAAACTCTATCAAAAGCTGCAAAAGATAATCATTAATGGTCTCATTAAACTCAGTCATTAGCTGTTTTTCAATAATGTTAAGATAGCACAACGTCTTGTCATCTAAAAAATCATGCACTTCATCACCATGTTGCATTGGTAGAAAATCAATGTCTTCAAGATTAATTACCAAAAAGCGAAAAAGCTGATCTGCCTTAAACTGATGATACCTATGTTTAGGGATAATATAAACTTCCCCATAATTAACCTGCACAGTTTTCGTTTCTAACATCAAATGAATGCTGCCAGATAAAGGTATCAGGACTTGATGATAAGGATGCTGATGTCCATCCAGCTGCGAGTTGTAGGTTCGTATAAATAGCCGATTTAGGTAATCTTGCTCAGTCATAGCTTGTTATTTTTTAGGTGAAAACGGCTTAAATTGGTACAAAAATAAACTTACACATACCAAGATATCGCCAGCAATCGTAAAACCATTCAGTTTAGTATTAAAAAATACACTTTCTAATAGCATCGTGATTAAAGGGAGTAAAAAAAACAATGTACTAACCTTCTCTGCAGAACGAAATCTTAACATGAACGTCAATAATAAAAATGCGCCCACAGAGACGATAGCGCCCATCCAAATTAAAGCTGCCAGCGAATAAACATTGAAACTAAACACAAAACCATTTACAGCGGTTAAAACAGCAAAAACAATAAAAGCGCTTATTGTTTGAATAAGCAAAGTTAAAACAGGTTCTGTGGTGATTCTAGCTTGGATGACTGTGCCAAAAGTAATAGACAGTAACGCAAAAATCGCCAACACAATGCCTATCAAATTTATTTGTTCAATTTTATGGTAACCTAATGTGGAGATGCCCAAACCTATGAAACACATTGCTAGCAATATCATATCGATTTTATTAAGGACAGCCGAAGCCATCAACTTAGTGACAATAGGTTGAATACCTAGAATAAGTATAATAATTCCTAAAGAAAGCTGGGTCTTGATAGCTGAAAAGTAAAAAATTAGATAAAAAACTTGCAATAATAGCCCAGAAATAATAATTCGACACAGTTCACTTTTTTCAATTGCGTGAGTTTTTAAACCATTATTGTTGTGTTTTACGCTTCTTCCAAATAGAACGAACAACAGTACTAGCGCAAGGGCGGCTCTTAAGAATAGAAAACTCCAAGTATTGGCATACTGTAGCCCTAGTTTTGAAAATAAAGCACCCCCACTCCAAATAAGCAGAAATAGCAGAGGAAAACTTACCGTTATCAAGGTTGCTGTTAACTTATTCAAATGGCCACCAAACATTCTGACAAAGTTGTAGTTGTTATGATAGCCAAATGATCTCATGATCGGTGTTTTATAAAGATTAGATAATATGCTAGAAAGCCGATTGTTAAATTCTACACATGGACTAGCAATAAAAGATATCTAGCAGAAAA
This sequence comes from Moraxella sp. CTOTU48268, assembly GCF_032069585.1. Lineage (NCBI taxonomy): Bacteria > Pseudomonadati > Pseudomonadota > Gammaproteobacteria > Moraxellales > Moraxellaceae > Moraxella > Moraxella sp. CTOTU48268. The sequence goes on along the minus strand of NZ_DAMALV010000053.1, from coordinate 8,080 downwards.
GTATTTATCAGAAACATTTTGCTTAGGCCTAAAAAGTTGAAAAGCTCGTTAAAATAATATATAGTTAAGTGCAAATGACATGCAAAATAGGTGCACATTATGTCTACTTCTACCTTTAATGTTCGATTAGATGATGAACTTCGCACTCAAGCAACGCAAATTTTTGAAGGCTACGGTTTATCGCCTACGCAAGCGATTAAGCTCTTTTTTAATCAAGTTGTGGCGACTAAGTCCATTCCACTGAATTTTGATTATAAAAAAGATGAGTTTTTTCCAAATGTAGAGACCCAGCAAGCTATTATAGCGGCACGACAAGAATATCAGTCAGGAAAACTGCCCCGCTATAGCTCAGCAGATGATGCTATGACTGCCATGGCGGAATTAGCCAATGAGTAGAGATGTTGTATTTTCAAGCCAATTTAAAAGAGATTTAAAAAAGCACCATTTAGAATTAGTACATCCTGCTTGGGCAGAAGTTTTTAATTGTTTGTTAAATGATGTCCAGTTACCAGAAAAATATTGTGACCATGCTTTAAAAGGCAATCTAGCAGGTTCAAGGGATTGCCATATCAAACCTGATTTGGTACTTATCTATGAAAAGCCTGATGCTAATACGTTACTATTAATTAGGCTAGGTAGTCATAGTGAGTTAGCTATCGCCTAAATTTAATTAAGCTCGTCTTTAAAGATAAAGCGCAAATTATTATTGATAGGTTTTAAATGAAATAAATAATATGGCTTATTATTGACTGCCAAATACGATAAAACCGCTGACTTAATTAGCGATTATCATTTTCAACAATAACAAGTGATTTTATTGATTTTTATGTACCACTTCAATAATTAGCATTCTTGTTGCAGCTTCATTTAATAAGTTATTTATCATATTAATATTAGCAGTGTCCAAATTTGCTGTCCATTCATCTAAAAAAATTACATTAAAGTCCTCTTGTAAAAAGAAATTTATCTTTTCCAATTGCCTTTGCCCAGTAGACGCTTTGATCTGCTGGAAATTAAATTCAGACTCAGGCGAAATGATAACTGAATTTTTTTCTAAAGATTTTAATGTCTTTATTAATGATGACTTACCTGAGCCATTGTCCCCAGTTATCAGCACCCTACCATAGAATCTTTTGTGTTTAACTATTTCCTGTAACTCATGAGTGCTAATATATCTTCTTGTTATACCATCAAATATTTGTATCTTCTCAGCAGTTATATTACTTTCAGGTTTATTTTCAATCAAAGAAAAACTTAATAACCTTTTATATTTTGAACGAATAAATATTAGTCTGCTATTACTGATACTTAATTCATGAACATTGCCTAACAATTGTAACGTTCTAGGTAATACAGCTAAAAGCACTCCTAATTTAGCAAGATTCTGTGTTGATTGACTGGAAAAAATATAAAACACTAGCAAAGGCACACTTATTATTATTGGTATGGTAGCAAGTAATTGCTCCCAAAGCGTATATTTCTCTAAAGTAACAAATAAACTCTGTAATCTTGAATTTAACTCTTTTTGAGAATTGTTTAAAAATTTAGTACTACTGTTAAGTAAATAGTCCCAATGAGTAGGTAGATACGTATTTATACTTAACCTTTCAGTCTGGCTTTTACTGGCTAATTGCTCTATCTTGTTATTCAAAAGCGATACAAGAATTAAAGAACTAACTAAAGAAATAGCAATAATTGCTGAATAAATACGACCTAGTGTGAATAAAAATATCGCAAACGTGAAAACTACGTTTAAATACATGGAAACGGTATCTATAATAAAATATGAAATTTCCTCAATAGTTAAGTTGGCTTCCCCACTGAGCCAAGCTGTCGTCTGATTTTTATTCTCAATCGTATTGAAATCTTGAGTAAGACAATGTTTTTTAAAAAACAGTTGTATGTAATCTTTCCATAATGAATTTTTTAGTTTTAAAACTAAAAAATTATTAAAGGAGCTACTAATATAAGCTAGTAGAGCAATTATAAAAAACCACATTATATATAGTAGAGTGTCAGCAGCTTTACCGTTGCCAAGCGACTTTCCCGCGAGCGCAACTAGATACGTAGAAATAGCCAATAAAATTTGCTGTACAAGTACCAAAACTATCGCAGCTTTCAAGAATTTATTTTTAGATATCATATTAGTATAGCTATTAATTGTAATTACTACTTTTAAAAGTCTGACTTATAATACAAAGGGCAAGGTTTCGAGTGTTTGACTGTATTTACAATCTAATAAACACGAAAGACTAACAGCCTGCTGCCATTACTAACGGCTTGAATAACGACTTTTCTCAAAACTCGATACCACTGTAAACGCCAATAACTTATTAGATAGAGTTTTTTTAATTCAAACACCCAATACTCGCTCCTGTCCTTCTTTAGTTGCCCAGCCATAGCGATACATCATCTAAAGAAAATTGGGATTTATCTAGCTCATGCGACTAAATTTAAAATCGCGCCCAAACTGTTAGTGTTTTAACGCATAATCGGTAGTAGATCAATAAGCTTGATAAACAACCATTGCATTGTCATCAAAGTTAGCCAGCATGTGTTGCCCTTTTTGCGACCAGATGAGAAGCTGTTCTAAGTATTTTTGGTTACATACCTGCTTATAAAAAATGATTTTAAATAGTATGCACAACTTATGTTTAGTAGAATAGATCATTGAAAAAAATAAACCAGATTTAATCTATTAGAATCATAGCCATGCGCCAGAAATTTAGCATCTTCGTTGCTGCCTTACGTGAAGTATTCTTTGCCTGTCCTCGTTACCATACTGCCATGGCAATCTGCTTACTTGTCACAGGTCTTATGCCCGCTGTGAATGTCTACGCAACAGGACAAATGATAGCTCTTTTTAATCATTCACAAGCGCAACATGCCATTTTAACAACCTTAGGCATTTGGGGCGTGAGTATGCTGCTGCCTAGCTTGCTCGAGCCATTGGTTAATTATTTGCAAACTCATATCAACCAATTAGTGACCAATAGCGTGATCAATAAATTAATGGCTAAGAATGCTTCCTTCAACGGGCTACAGGTATATGATGATACCAATATCCAAGACGATATCGCTGTCTTAAAGAGCCAATCAAAATTCAGACCGACCAATTTCATGGTAAATCTAGTGAATTTGACCAGAGAAACCGTTACTGTTGCTGCGTTATTTGCTATGTTGTTTTCAATCAAATGGTGGATTCCCTTTGCCATATTGCTGGCCGCCACGCCGTTGGCCTATGCTAATTTTCAAGTTATGTCATTTAGTTGGCGTGCCTTAATAAGCTCGGGAAAGCAAAGTCGGCTAATGGATTATTTCGCTTCATTAGCTTTTTCACGAGAGACCCAAAAAGACAGTCACTTATTTAATGCTAATCCATTAATCGTGGATAAATATCAACAAGCATTCAAACAGGTTTATAGCGAGTTACAACAGGCACAATTTAAAATCTTTACCAAACCCATACCTTTTCAAATCATAGCGGTAGTTGTACTAAGTTTGGTGCTATTTGCGTTATATCAACAAGCAGCTGTTGCTGCCATTACCTTATCCTCTGCAGTTGTACTGCTACAATCAATTATGATGCTCAATAATCGCCTAGAATCTGTTATCCAGACCAGTTCACTAACCTATGAAATTTTGGATTATTTTGAGAAGTACTTTGCGTTTTTAGCTTATGAGGAGAATATCATAGATGGCAACTTATCAATTCAACGTATTGAGCGTATTGAATTCATTCATGTTGGCTTTACCTACCCTAATACTGATAAACCCATTTTAAAAAATATCAGCTTTTCGGCAAGGAAAGGGGAATCGATTGCGATTGTCGGACACAATGGGGCGGGAAAGTCCACGTTGGTGAGTTTGATTTGCCGATTTTGGGATGTCAGTGAAGGGCAAATTTTAATCAATGGTGAGAACATTAAAGCTTATAAAATTAGTGAACTTAGAGCCTGCATGGGTGCGGTATTCCAAGATTTTGCAAAATTTACTATGACCATTAATGAAAATATTATGTTAAACCATCAGCCCGCACCCAATCAGCAAGCAGTTAAGCAAGAATTAGGGCTGTTACCCACTACCTCATTGGATACTTTAATTGGTAGAGCATTTGATGGTGTTGAGCTTTCAGGTGGGCAGTGGCAAAAATTAGCTGTTCTACGCTGTATGAATACTACTAGTTCTTTAATTATTCTCGATGAACCCACATCCGCTATTGACCCTAAAGCAGAAATTAAGCTGTATGATGCATTTAAACAGCTTTCTACGGGTAAACTAAGTTTTATGATCACCCATCGATTAGGCTCAATTAATAGTGTTGATAGAGTGTTAGTCATTGATCAAGGCTCCTTGGTACAGGACGGTGATCCTACGATTTTAAAACAAGAAACAGGTGTCTTCAAAGAGTTGTGGTTAACACAAGCGGCGATGTATGAATAATTGACCAATTAACAAGTTTATTTAGTTTGTCTATTTTAAGTACTCAATTTAGCATATAAGCTACTAAGTAATTGGCAGTTTTTTGGTGTAAGTAATAGTTGACTATAGATGTCAAATAATGAAGGATCGTTTCCTTGCATGATTCTTATAGTCTTTATAGGACCATCATAATATAAACCTTTGAAACGACAGTATAGCTCAGGTAAGTCATTAAGAAGCGTGTTATAGCGATACTGACCAATAATGTCGTCTTCTCTTGCACGTTGTAGCATTTTATTGAGCCAAAGCATCAACTGTGTTTTCTCATAATCTGTAGGCTTTACAGCAATAAGGCGACGATGCTCTACAATCCTTTGTTCAAGTTTACGAGCGATCGAAAAATCATCACGTAATGTAATAAATGGGTAAATGTGTAAATAGTTGTCAATAATGTTTATACTGTCTTTATCGTAGACCCAGGCATCAAGCAGGTGAAGGTTAAATTCAGTGGTCTCATGGATGGCTTTGCTAATATTGGTAAAGACGATCAAGTCAATATCGCTATTAGCCGTGTGCAGGTTAACGGCATAAGAACCATATAGCAATACCGTTGCCATTGGGTATTTTTTTGATAGATAGCGAACAGCTTGTGTAATTTCAACAGGTAACAAGATTAGTCCTCTTAGTTTCACCAAAAAGTAACCATTAAGTTTTCTCCTCTTTAAACGCTGCAAAGATATCATTTCTTGCCATGATAGCATCCCGTAATGAATTTGAAACCATATCAATCTTCGTGCTTGATTGCAGCAAATAGGTATTAATCGCTAAAATATCTCCCAATGACATTTGCTTTAGCTGAAAATCTTTAGTAGCCAGTACATTAATGATGATTAAGCCGATAGTGGGCCAAATTAAGCTTGTCGTCTTAACCATTGTTCGCATCATATTAATACGCTTAATACCTTGGTACCACGCTTGAATGGGCAGTTTCAACCTATTTATTTCTCTATCATCGTTACTTAAGGCTTGAAAGTATGCGACTTCTAGTTCACGAGTATTAGTAAAAATGGGATTAAGTCTATAAGTGAAGAGTACGCCAACACTTAGCTGTAGCAAGGCGGCTGATAGATAAATAAGCGCATAAGACGGTGGCATCAAATTGAATACTAATATACTCCCAAGTATTACCTCTACCACAATTGGGGTTAATGTAAATAATGTAGTTGAGATAAATAGCCGATTACCGAGTGCCGATTTATGGGCGCGTATGGCGCTCATGTCGTTAGATTCAGACAAGATTTTTTCAATGTGCTGAGTAAAGTTGTTTTCATCAGCATTTGAATACGCCCACCAACGTAATTCCGCGAAGATTTGTGAAAAAATAAAAGCACTAGCTAGTAAAATAATAGCTAGCCAAGGCACTTGTGTGTGCGTAGGTAAACTATCAACGAGCTGCTTAAGCAAAACTGGCGTCACTACAGATAACGCAATGGATGATAAGGCGAATACCACTGTAAGCAGGATAAGGCCATAGGATGCTTTAGCTAAGGTAATATGTTGCAGCAGTTTCATTGATAAAAGGCAATATCAGATAGGCTTTCTTTGTTAAAATTCATGGAATAACTGAAAATAATAACCAACGCATTGATTCAGAAAAAATTTGATAAAAACCTGTTGAGTCAAATTTTCGATCATATTGAAGTCAGCACAGAATTCGGCAAGAATAGCACGCTAAGGAATTTTGTTGAACATTTTATTACTAGTAAGTCTAAAAACGGTGGTTTTATAGACGACAGCTTTTTAGAAATCTGTAGAATATGAACAAATAATTTCATAATTGGTGTTTTATAAAGATTAAATAATGTGCCAAAAAGCCGATTGTTAAATCTTACACATGGGCTAGCAATAAAAATATACCTAGCATTACCAGTATCAACCCAATCACCCGATTGATAACTACTTGTCGTTGCAGCATCTGTTGACGCAATTGCTGCTGAGAAAATACCAACACAACCATCGCAAACCACACAAAATGCGCCAATGACATAAACAAGCCATAACCAATTAAAACTGCCTTGGGCGTTAAACTACTCACAATCTGTGTATAAGTGCTGACCACAAACAACGTCGTTTTGGGATTTAACGCATTGGTGAAAAAGCCATACTGCAAGGCTTGGCGTTTGCTTAGCGGATTTGAACGATTAGTATCTGCCACAGGTAATTGAGTAAATGTTTTATAGCCAATATAAATAAGATAAAACGCCCCTAAATACTTAATGTAGGTTAAAAAATTGGGGGCAAACTTTAATACTACAGCAACACCCACTAAGGTATAACTGACATGCACCAGTACCCCTAAGGCGATACCCAGTGCAGTCAATATCCCGATCTGTCTGCCATACAAATAACTATTTTTCGTCACAATCGCAAAATCTGCGCCAGGACTAATCACGGCCAAAATGGTAATGAGGACAACTGCTAAAAATTCTGCCATAAAACACTCGCTTTTGATATTTACATGAATTTTCGTTAATCATTTAACTGGTTACTTTTAGTACAAGCATTGTGACATAAGCCTAATTCGCCTAAAATCGACTTATTGGCATGGCAATTGATGAGTTTTTAGCATGGTTGAACGCATTTCTCTTAACGCGTTAAAGTTCTTTTACTATGTGGCGTATTTTGGTAGTGTAACGGTCGCGGCTGATATGCTGCATGTTACCCAAAGTGCGGTCAGTAAACAGATCAAAAATTTAGAGCAATTGTTAAATATTCAACTGTTTGATAGAGTAAATAAAAGCTTAAAGCTGACTGAGTCAGGTAAAACCTTATACGCTTGCTGTGAAAACGTGTTTAAGCAGTTAGAAGCCTGCTTGCTTGATTTGCAGCAGCCCATTAAAAAAACGCAATTGGTCGTGTCCTGTGAGCCAACGTTATCGATGAAATGGCTGATTCCAAAGCTGGCAAATTTTAATGCCAGCGAGTTTGGATTTGAGATTGTGCTACTCACGGCAGGGGGCGCTGTAGATTTTAAGCAAAAAGGCATTGATGTGGCGATACGCCGTAATGATTTTGATTGGGGTGGGCATATTTATGCCCGAAAGCTTGTTGATGAGCAGATGGTGGCTGTATTTAATCCCAACCTACCCCCAAAACCTACCCTATTTTTATCCTCTTCGAGACCGCAGTTAGAACGGTTTATTATTCAAGAATCATTAGGCGATGTGGCAAGTTACGAGAAACGCTATTTAGAGCATTTTTATTTGTGTATTGAGGCAGCACTCGCAGGGCTTGGTACGGCCTGGGTCTCAGCGATGATGGTGGAAAAAGAATTACAGGCAGGACTGCTAATTAGTACTACGCCGCCTATCTTAGACGGGTCAGCGTATTATTTGTTATCTGACACACCTTTTGAACAAGATGCACAAAAAATGGCATTTTTAGCATGGCTTAGACAGCAGTTGTAAATATAGGATAAGCATGAATGTTATCTCCCTACCCTATATGGTCAATCCAAGCTTAACACCTAAAATGCACTAGCGCCTGGCCTAATCTAGGTGTGGCAACGTAGCGGCAAACAGCTTTGCTAGGCAGTGATTTATTTAACTGAAGTTACGCACCGCTAATAGCCTTAAGCTGGGCAAAAGCCGACTGATTA